>NZ_JARPVX010000079.1:0-18351 GCF_033947565.1 Lichenihabitans sp. Uapishka_5 | reverse complement strand
TCCGTCGTCGGCAGCGTCAGATGTGTATAAGAGACAGGCGCTGCCGCCGGCCGTCACGCTCGGCTTCGCACCCTACGGCACCGACCTCGACGCCCAGGTGGCGCAGGCCCGCGCCTCCGGCCACGAGGTGGTGCTGCAGGTGCCGATGGAAAGCTTCAACCCGCCCGATGGCGCCGCCGCCATGCCGCACCTGCTTGCGACCGGCCGAACCACCCGGGAAACCCTCGACGATTTCGCTTGGCAGATGAGCCGCTTCGTCGGCTATGCGGGCGTGACGAGCTTTCTCGGCGCCAAATTCACTGCCGACGCGGGCGCCTTCACGCCCGTGCTGAAGGACGTCGGAGCGCGGGGCCTCTTCTTCCTCGACGACGGGACGGCCCCCCGCAACCTCGCAACCACGGCCGGGCCGCCGCTCGGGGTGCCGGTGGTCAAGGCCGATGTGGTGATCGACGCGCTCGGCGAGCCCGAAGCCATCGAAGCCTCCCTGCGCAAGCTCGAGAAAGTGGCCCAAAGCCGCGGCGCGGCGGTCGGCAGCACGACGGGTCTGCCGAATGCGGTCGATCGCGTGGCGGCCTTTACGGCGCGCCTGGCCGCCGATGGCGTGACGCTGGTGCCGGTCAGCAGCCTCGTCGCGGCGACGCCGACGGGTCGCCCTTAAGGCTCGGGTTATCCTGGAGTGCCAGGTATTCCGCCCCCGAATTGACGTGTTTTTACGTCAGGACCATGCGTCCCACGCCCGGAAAGCCAGAATGAGCGGAACTCAGTCCCCCAAGCGGCGCTCCTGGTTCTGGCCCGGCGTGTTGATTCTGCTGGTTGCGCTTGGTGTCGTGGTGGCCCAGTGGCGGCGGGTGGAGCCCTGGGGCGCCGCCCATCTCGGACCCTGGGTGGCCACGATCGAACCCTGGCTGCAGCAGCATGCCGGTCCGGTGATGCGCTTCGCCGGCGATGCGCCGACGGCACCCGCCGCCCCGACGACGGCAGCCGCAAAGCCGTCCGGTGCCGTGCCGGTGACGGTGGCCCAGGTGCGGACCGGCAGCTTTCCGGTGGTGCTGACCGGGCTCGGCACCGTGGAGCCGTATAATTCGGTGCTGGTCCGCAGCCGGGTCGATGGTCAGATCGTCAAGCTCAACTTCAAGGAAGGCGACCTCGTCGAAAAGGGCGATGTGCTGGTCGAGATCGATCCGCGGCCCTACCGCGCCGCGCTCGAACAGGCGCAGGCCAAGAAACAACAGGACGACGCCACCCTGTCGAATTCCAAGCGCGACCTCGACCGTTATGCGTCGCTGGCCAAGAGCGACTACGCCACCCGCCAGCAACTCGATACCCAGACCTCCCAGGTGGCTCAGTTGACCGGCCAGATCGCCGCCGATCAGGCCGCCATCGACAACGCCCAGACTCAGCTCGACTATGCGACCATCCGGGCGCCCATCAAGGGCCGGGTCGGGTTCCGGTTGGTCGACCAGGGCAACATCGTCAATGCCGCCACCACCACCGGCATCGTGCAGATCAACCAGATCAAGCCCATTTCGGTGATCTTCACTCAGCCGGAGGACCAGCTGACCGCCATCTCGGCCGGGCTGCGCGCCGGCGCGCTGCCGGTGACGGCCTTGTCCACGGACGGGATGCAGACCTATGCGGATGGCAAGCTCGAGGTCTTCAACAACGAGGTCGACGCCGCAAGCGGCACCATCCGCCTGAAGGCCACCTTCGACAACGCCGACAAGAAATTGTGGCCGGGCTTGTCGGTCGCCACCCGAATGACGGTGAGCACCCGGGAGAACGCGACCCTGGTGTCGGCCAACGCCCTTCTGCGGGGTCAGGCCGGCTTCTACGCCTATGCGGTGACGCCGGACGGCAAGGCCGAGATGCGTCCCCTCAAGGTGACGCTGATGAATCAGCAGGACGCGGTCGTGGATGCCGGCCTCAAGGCCGGCGACACCGTGGTGGTGGCGGGGCAGTACCGGTTGCAAGGCGGCACTCCCGTGACGGTCACGAACCCCGGCGCCCCGGGGGCCGACAAAGCGGCAGGCGCCGACAAGACGGCATCGGCCGCTTCCTCCAGCACGGCGGAATGACCCTATGAGCAGCGGCGGCGTCTCGGGACCTTTCATCCGGCACCCCATCGGCACCACGCTGCTGATGGTCGGGGTGTTGTGCATCGGCCTCGTGGCCTATCCGCAACTGCCGGTCGCACCGTTGCCGCAAGTGGATTTCCCCACCATCCAGGTATCGGCGTCGCTGCCCGGCGCCAGCCCCGAAACCATGGCCTCTTCGGTGGCCCAGCCACTCGAACGGCAATTCGCCCAGGTGCCCGGGGTGGCGCAGCTCACCTCGATCTCGACGCTGGGTTCCAGCGCCGTTACGATCCAGTTCGATCTCGACCGCAACATCGACGCGGCCGCGGGCGACGTGCAGTCGGCCATCAATGCGGCGGGCGGCCAGTTGCCCAAGACGCTGCCGAGCCCGCCGACCTATCGCAAGGTCAATCCCGCCGACGCGCCCATCATGCTTTTGTCGGTGACATCCGACACGCTGCCGCTGACGGAAGTCGACGACAACGCCGACACCAAGATCGCCCAGCAGCTCAGCCAGATCTCGGGCGTCAGCCAGGTGTCGATCGGCGGCGAGCAGAAGCCCTCGATCCGGGTGCAACTCGATCCCGCCAAGCTGGTCGCCAAGGGGCTGGCCCTCGAGGACGTGCGCAGCGCCATCGGGGTCACCACGGTCGACTCGCCGAAGGGCAACATCGACGGCGAACGGCGCAGCTACGTCATCTATGCCAACGACCAGCTCACCGCGAGCCAGGACTGGAACGACGTCATCGTGGCCTACAAGGACGGTGGCCCGGTGCGCATCCGCGACATCGGCCAGGCCGTGTCGGCAGCCGAAAACAGCAAGAACGCCGCCTGGGCCAATGGCAAGCGCGGCGTCTTCCTGGTGATCTTCAAGCAGCCCGGCGCCAACGTCATCGACATCGTCAATCAGATCAAGGCGGAGCTGCCGCGCCTGCAGGCCTCGATCCCGCCGGCCGTCCACGTCGGCGTGCTGAGCGACCGCACCATGACGATCCGGGCGGCGGTCGACGACGTGCAATACACGCTGTTGCTCACCATCGCGCTCGTCATCATGGTGATCTTCCTGTTCCTGCGCAGCGTCTGGGCGACCGTGATCCCGTCCATCACGGTGCCGTTGGCGCTGCTCGGCACCTGCGCCCTGATGTGGGCCTGCGGCTACAGCCTCGACAATCTGTCGTTGATGGCCCTGACCATCGCGGTGGGCTTCGTTGTCGACGACGCCATCGTGATGCTGGAAAACATCGCCCGCCACATCGAGGAAGGCGAAACGCCACGTCGGGCCGCCTTCAAGGGCGCCTCGGAGATCGGCTTCACCATCATCTCGATCAGCGTGTCGCTGATCGCCGTGCTGATCCCGCTGTTGATGATGTCGGGCATCATCGGGCGACTGTTCCGCGAGTTTTCGGTGACGCTGGCGATGACCATCGTGGTGTCGGCCTTTGTGTCGCTGACCTTGACCCCCATGATGGCGTCCCGCTTCCTGAAGCCCCACAACGCGCAACAGCATGGCCGCCTCTACAAGGCCAGCGAGCGCTTTTTCGATGGCATGCTGCGCTTGTACGAGCGCGGGCTCGATGTGTGCCTGCGGTTCCGCTTCATCACGCTGCTGGTGTTCCTCGGCACGCTGGCGCTGACGGTGGTGCTGTTCAACGCCATCCCGAAGGGCTTCTTCCCGCAACAGGATATCGGCCTGCTGTCGGGTGTTTCCGAAGCCGCGCAGGACATTTCCTTCGTGGATATGAAGCGCCACCAGGAGGAGCTCGGCAAGATCGTCCAGGCCGACCCGGATGTTGCGACGGTTGCGATGGCGCTCGGCTTCGGCGGCAACCCGGCCAACACCGGTCGCTTCTTCATCACCCTGAAGCCGCGCGACGAGCGGCAGGCTTCGGCCCAGCAGATCATCGCCCGCCTGCGGCAGAAGCTCGACAAGGTGGAGGGCGCACGCCTCTACCTGCAGGCCTCGCAGGACATCAACGTCGGTGGCCGCGCCTCACGGACGCAGTTCCAGTACACCTTGCAGGATGCCGACCTGCCGGAGCTTAACACCTGGTCGCCCAAGGTGCTGGCCAAGCTGAAGAGCCTGCCCGAACTGCGTGACGTCGCGTCGGACCAGCAGACGGAGGGCACGACCCTGACGCTGCGGATCGATCGCGACCAGGCGATGCGCTATGGCATCACGCCCCAGCTCATCGACGACACGCTCTACGACGCCTTCGGGCAGCGTCAGGTCACGCAATATTTCACGCAGCTGAACAGCTACCACGTGATCCTGGAGATCCTGCCCGAGATGCAGGGGCAGACCGAAAGCCTGGACAAGATCTTCATGCGGGCGCCCACCACGGGCGGCATGGTGCCGATGTCGGCCTTGGCCCAATGGACCACCATGCCGGTGCGGCCGCTGTCGATCAGTCATCAAGGCCAGTTCCCGGCCGTGACCTTGTCGTTCAACCTCGCGGAAAACGCGGCGCTCGGCCAGGCGACGGCCGCGATCGACCGGGCGATGCGCGAGATCGGCGTGCCATCGACGGTGCTGACGACCTTCCAGGGCAATGCCCAGGCGTTCCAGAAGTCGCTCGCCACCGTGCCGCTGCTGATCCTGGCGGCGCTGGTGGTGGTCTACATCATCCTCGGCGTGCTGTATGAAAGCTTCATCCACCCGCTGACCATCCTATCGACCCTGCCGTCGGCCGGCGCCGGCGCCCTGGCGATCCTGATGGCGTTCGGCTTCGACTTCTCGCTGGTGGCGCTGATCGGCGTCATCCTGCTGATCGGCATCGTCAAGAAGAACGGCATCATGCTGGTCGACTTCGCCATCGTGGCCGAGCGCGAAGAAAAGCTCACCGCCGAGGCGGCGATCCGCAAGGCGGCGCTGATGCGCTTCCGCCCCATCCTGATGACCACCATGGCGGCGCTGCTCGGCGGCGTGCCGCTGATGCTCGGCCACGGCACGGGATCGGAGATCCGGCAGCCGCTCGGCTATGCCATGGTGGGCGGCCTCGCAGTCAGCCAGTTGCTGACGCTGTTCACCACCCCGGTGATCTACATCTACCTCGACAAGGTGTCGGAATGGCTCGGCCTCAACCGCCGGGACGACGACGCCGACAAGCTGGGTGGCGAAACCGACACCGACTTGACGGTGCAGCAGGCGGCGGAGTAGCCGCAGCCCCATGGATCACGCAGCCCTCGTCCTGTTCTCCGGCGGACAGGATTCCGCCACATGCCTCGCCTGGGCGCTTGAGCGCTTCGCCCATGTGGAAACGGTGGGGTTCGACTACGGCCAGCGCCACAGCGTCGAGCTCGACGTCCGGCTGCGCTTCCTCGACGCGATCCGGGGCGCCTTCCCGGCCTGGGCCGCGAAGCTCGGCCCTGATCATCTGCTCGATCTGCGGGTGCTGGGCCAGGTCAGCGAAACCGCGCTGACGCGCCCCCAGGCCATCGCCATGCAGGCCGGCGGCCTGCCCAACACCTTTGTGCCGGGCCGTAACCTGCTGTTCGTCACCTTTGCGGCCGCCCTCGCCTATCGCCGCGGCATCAAGCGGATCGTCACGGGCGTCTGCGAAACGGATTATTCCGGTTATCCGGATTGCCGCGACGACACGATGAAGTCCCTGCAGGCGACCCTGAACCTCGGCATGGAATCACGCTTCGTGATCGACACGCCGCTGATGTGGATCGACAAGGCCGAAACCTGGGCTTTGTCGAAGCAGCTCGGCGGCCGCACCCTGGTCGAGCTCATCCGCGACGAAACCCACAGCTGCTACCTCGGCGACCGCGACCACCGGCACGACTGGGGCTTCGGCTGCGGGACCTGCCCGGCCTGCGAGCTCCGGGCGGAGGGGTGGCGCAAGTTCGAGGGCGAACCGACGTCGGCCTGAGGGGCAGGCCACCACCCGTCGTCATTCCGGGGCGGCGCAGCCGAACCCGGAACCGGGAGCCCGGGCCTGGATCGATTAGGCGCCCCGGTTCCGGCTCTCCGCTACGCTGCGGCCGGAATGAGGACCGCCGCTCAACCCTGCCCGGCCTGCGCCTTAAAGCCGTCGATCACCTGGCCGTACATCTCGAGCGTCTGCGCCGCGATGGCGTCCCAGCTGAAATGCGCCTCCACGCGCTTACGGCCGGCAGCGCCGAAGCGGGCCCGCAGGTCGGCGTCGCGGGCGACGCGGTTGACGGCCGCCGCCAGGGCTTCGGCGAAACCGGCCGGGTCGGCGGGGTCAAAAGTGCCGGGCTTCAGGCCGGGATCGACCAGCAGGCCGGTTTCCTCGGGCACCACCACCTCCGGAATGCCGCCGACTTTGGTGGCCACCACGGCGGTCGAGCACGCCATGGCCTCGAGATTGATGATGCCGAAGGGCTCGTAGACCGAGGGACAGCAGAACACTGCCGCATGGGTGTAGAGCTGGATCACGTCGGCGCGCGGCAGCATCTCGCTGATCCAGATCACGCCCGGGCGCTCGGCCGCCGCCTTGGCGACGCCCTCCGCCATCTCGCGCCCGATCTCGGGCGTGTCGGGCGCCCCGGCGCACAAGACGATCTGCAGGTCCGGGTCGATGTGCGGAATGGCATTGACCAGGTGGATGATGCCCTTCTGCCGGGTGATGCGGCCGACGAACAGCAGGAACGGCCTTTTGGGATCGATGCCATGTCGGGTCAGCACGTCGGTGCCGGCGACGGCTTTGTACTGGTCGAGGTCGATGCCGTTGTGGATGACGTGCACCTTGGCCGGGTCGATGTCGAACAAGCGCAGCACGTCGGCCTTGGTTTCACGCGACACCGCCACGATGCCGTCCGCCGCCTCGATGGCGGTGCGCTCCATCCAGGCCGACAGATGGTAGCCGTTGCCGAGCTGCTCGACCTTCCAGGGCCGCAGCGGCTCGAGCGAATGGATCGTCAGGATGTTCGGGATGCCCCACAGCTTGCCGGCCAGAACGCCGCCCATGTCGGTGTACCAGGTGTGGCAATGCACGAGCTCGGCGTCGAGCGTGTCCTTGGCCATCGCGAGCGAGCGCGCATAGGCGTCAAGCGCCCCCACGAAGCGCGGATCGGTGTTGCGCTTGGTTTCGTCCCATTGCGGGTAGCCATGCACGGTCAGGCGGCCGTCATGCTGGTGCTGGTCGCCGAAGCAGCGCACTTCGACGTCGATCGACTTGGCCAGGGCCGCTGCGAGATATTCGACGTGGACCCCTGCCCCGCCATAGACGTAGGGCGGGTATTCCTTGGTCAGAAGGGCGACTCGCTTCGGGCTTGGCATCGACCGCATCTCCGCGACGGCTCAGGGGATGCCTAAGCTACACGCAGCGATCGCCTGGCGTATAGCGGTCTCACTCGCATTCACGCCTGGACCTCGCTGCAGTCCCATCATGGCGACGCGGCGGAACCGTCCCGGCAACCCATCCGACGTTGCCGTCCTGGGTTGCTTCGCTTCGCTCGCAATGACGGCTTTCGATTGCGGGGACGTGGATCGACCTAGACGGTCTTCGCCACGGGCCGCCCTTGGTGCGGCGTCGCGGGAATGAACCAGGTCAACAGGCCGATCATCGGCAGGAACGAGCAAAGCTTGTAAACGAAGCCGATGCTGGTGTGGTCCGCAACCTCGCCCAGCACCGCCGCCCCGAGCCCGCCCGTGCCGAAGGCAAGGCCGAAAAACAGGCCGGCGATCATGCCGACGCTGTTGGGCATCAGATCCTGCGCATAAACCACGATGGCCGAGAAGGCCGACGACAGGATCAGGCCGATCAACACGGACAACACGCTGGTCCAGAACAGGTTGGCGTAGGGCAGCGCCAGGGTGAAGGGCAGCACGCCGAGGATCGACACCCAGATCACGTATTTGCGGCCGATGCGGTCACCGATGGGGCCGCCCACCAGCGTGCCGACCGCCACCGAGGCCAGGAACAGAAACAGGTGCAGTTGCGCGTCGGCGACGCCGAGGTGGAACTTGTCGATCAGGTAGAAGGTGAAGTAGCTGCCCATGCTGGCCAGGTAGAACTGCTTGGAGAAGACGAGCAGCACCAGGATGGTCATCACGGTCCAGACCGTGCGGCGCGGGTGTGGCGTCACCGCGATGGCTGCCTTGGCCTGCGGCTTCTTCAGGTTGGCCGAATACCATTGCGCGATCTTGAACAGGATGATGGCGGCCAGCACGGCGGCAGGCGAGAACCAGGCGATGGACCGCTGTCCATGCGCCACCACGATCCAGGCCGCCAGCAGCGGCCCGAGCGCCGTGCCGAAATAGCCGCCCACCTGGAACAGGCTTTGGGCGAAACCATGCCGGCCGCCCGAAGCCGCACGGGCGATGCGGGACGATTCCGGATGAAAGATCGACGATCCGACGCCCACCAGCGAGGCCGCCACCAGCAGGATGGCGTAGCTCGGCGCCACCGACAGCAGCAGCAGACCGCACAAGCTGATGCCCATGCCGACCGGCAACAAGAACGGCCGCGGATGACGGTCGGTGTAAAGGCCGATCCAGGGCTGCAGCAGCGAGGCCGTCAGCTGGAACGCCAGGGTGATAAGCCCGATCTGGCCGAAATCGAGCGCGAATTCCGTCTTCAGGATCGGATAGATGGCCGGCACCAGCGACTGGATGAGGTCGTTCAGCCCATGTGTCAGGCTGGTGCCGTAAAGCACCAGCGCAGCCGTGCCGGCACCCGCCGCAGCCTTGGCGCCGCTACGGCCGGCTGCGGCACTCACAGGCGCTCCCGCGCCATCCAGTCTCGCATCCATGGATCACCTGTTCCAGGCCGTCGGGCCCACGCGCCACACCCGTCACGGCGCCTCACAGGGCGGGCACCGGGGAGGCGAGCCCGCGACAAGGCGCCCGTGATGCGGGCCAGGATCGGCCACGGGCGATGGAACCCTGTTTACGCTGATCGTTTGCATGCGCAAGATCGGCTTGCGCATGGCTGTCGCGGCGGCGCAGCCCCGTGGCGGGCGGCCGTGACGCGGTTCCAAGCGTTGCGGACGAGCCGAGACGACGTGTCACTTCTCGGACACGCCACGCCGCCTTCCGGCCTGCGGACCCGGGTTGATGCTTGTCTTGTGACCCGTTTGTGGGATGAGAGATGAGGGGTTCCGCGAAGTGTGAGTTGAGACGACCAGAACGATGTCATTCGCCGCCGTTGTCGAACGCCCCTCATTCACCGAGTCGAAATCGCAAAACCTCCAAGACACCATCACCCGGGCCACCCGGGCGCTTCGCGGGCAGCAGCGCCGTGACGGGCATTTCGCCTTCGAGCTCGAAGCCGATGCCACGATCCCGTCCGAATACATCCTGCTGAAGCATTTCCTGGGCGAGCCCGAGCCGGAGATCGAGCGCAAGATCGGCGTCTACCTGCGCCGCATCCAGGGGCCGGATGGCGGCTGGGCGCTGGTGCATGGCGGCGAGCTCAACATGTCGGCCACCGTGAAGGCCTATTTCGCCCTGAAGATGATCGGCGACCCGATCGACGCGCCCCACATGGCGCGAGCCCGCGAGGCCGTGCTGCAGCGCGGCGGCGCCGCCACCAGCAACGTCTTCACCCGCAACACGCTGGCGCTGTTCGGCGAGGTGCCGTGGCGTGCCGTGCCGGTGATGCCCGTCGAGATCATGCTGCTGCCGGGCTGGTTCCCGTTCCATCTGAACAAGATTTCCTATTGGGCCCGCACCACGCTGGTGCCCATGATGGTGCTGGCCGCCCTGAAGCCCCGCGCCCGCAACCCGCGCGGCGTGACGATCCGCGAATTGTTCGTGACGCCGCCCGAGGCGGAACGGCATTGGCCGACCGCGCAGCCGGATTCCAAGCTTTGGGGTCGCGTCTTCGGCGCCATCGACGCCGTTCTGCAGCGCGTCGAGCCGCTGTTCCCGAAGAGCGCCCGCAAGCGCGCCATCGACAAGGCCGTGGCCTTCACGGTGGAACGGCTGAACGGCGAGGACGGGCTCGGCGCCATCTACCCGGCCATGGCCAATTCCGTGATGATGTTCGAGCTGCTCGGCTTTCCGCTTGACAGCGAGGCCGTGAAACTCGCTCGCGCCTCGATCGAGAAGCTGATGGTGGTGGGCGAGGACGAGGCCTATTGCCAGCCCTGCCTGTCGCCCGTGTGGGACACGGCGTTGGCCGCCCAGGCGCTGATCGAGACGGGGTTCGAGGGCGAAGCTTCGGCCGAGCGCAGCCTCGACTGGCTGATCCCGCGCCAGGTGCTCGACGTGGTGGGCGACTGGGCCCACAACCGTCCGGGCGTGCGGCCCGGCGGCTGGGCCTTCCAATACGAGAACCCGCATTACCCCGATCTCGACGACACCGCCGTGGTGGTGATGGCGATGGACCGGCTGGCCGGAAAGCCGGGCGGCGAGAAATACAACGAGGCCATCGCGCGCGGCCGCGAATGGGTGGTGGGCCTGCAAAGCAAGAACGGCGGCTGGGGCGCCTTCGAGGCCGACAACGTCAACCATTACCTCAACGCCATCCCGTTCGCCGACCATGGTGCACTGCTCGACCCGCCGACCGCCGACGTGACGGCGCGCTGCGTCGGCATGCTGGCGCAACTGGGCGAACGGCCGGACACGAGCGAGCCGGTGCGCCGCGGCGTCGATTACCTGATTGCCGACCAGGAAAAGGACGGCAGCTGGTTCGGGCGCTGGGGCGTCAATTACATTTACGGCACCTGGTCGGTGTTGTGCGCCCTCAACGCGGCCGGGCTCGACCACGGCAGCACGACGATGCGGCGGGCGGTCGCCTGGCTGCTGGCCATCCAGAATGCGGATGGGGGCTGGGGCGAAAGCGACCAAAGCTACGAGGCCGATCGCAAGGGGCACCGCGCGGCGCCCAGCACCGCTTCGCAGACCGCCTGGGCCACCCTCGGCCTGATGGCGGCCGGTGAAATCGACAACCCGGCCGTGAAGCGCGGCATCGATTATCTGATGGCGCAACAAGGCGACGACGGCCAATGGCCGGAAGAAGAGTTCACCGGCACGGGCTTCGCCCGGGTGTTCTACCTGCGCTACCATGGCTATTCGAAGTTCTTCCCGCTCTGGGCCACGGCCCGCTACCGCAACCTCAAGGCCGGCAACACCAAGACCGTCATGGTCGGCATGTGACGCAAAGCGCCCTGCCGTCGATCCTGGCCGTCACCGGGCTGCAGGCCGAGGCCCGCATCGTAGCGGCACCGGGGGTGACGGCACTGGCGGGCGGTGGTGACGCGGCGCGACTCGCCGCGATGCTGGAAGCCCATCTGCAACAGGGCGCCAGGGCGGTGATCTCTTTCGGCATCGCGGGCGGCCTCGCCCCGGGGGTGTCGCCCGGCACCCTCGTGGTGGCCGACGCCGTCCGATCGGGCGACGATCACTGGAATACGGATGCGAGCTGGCGGAGCGCCCTGCGGGCCGCCCTGCCCCGCTCGATCGCCGGGCCGATCCTTGGCGTCGATGTCCCGGTGGCGGATGCCGCCGGCAAGGCCAGGATGCACCGCGAGACCGGCGCCGTGGCGGTCGACATGGAATCCCACATCGCGGCCCGGGTCGCGGCCCGTCACGGCGTGCCTTTCGCGGTTCTCCGGGTGGTGGCGGACCCGGCCGAACGGAGTTTGCCGGGCGCGGCCCTGGTGGGCATGCGTCACGACGGCAGGACGGATGTTGTGGCGGTGCTGCGCGCCCTGGCCCGCCGCCCGTCCGAACTGCCCGGCCTGATCCGCACCGGGCTCGATGCTCAGGCGGCCTTCCGGGCCCTGAAAGCGTGTCGCGCGGCTCTCGACGCCGATCTGGGCTTCGCCGAGCCAATCAAGCCAGGCTCAAGCCTCGCACCCTAAGGTGCCGCTTGCGGGCGCATGGTCTCACGATCCTGCGCCCCCGGAGTGGGTGCTTGATGCAAACGAAAACGCTGATCACCGTGCTGGTTGCCCTGGCGGGCCTGGGGGGCGCCGCCCAGGCGGCCGACCTCGACAGCTTTTACGGGCAGGATGAGGACGTGGCGCCGGCGCCCAACCTCACCTTCGGGACCGGCTGGTACCTGCGCGGCGACCTGACCGCCACGGACGATCGCAAGCCGAACGTCCTCGGCAGCCTCGACAAGGCCACCCAGCGGGACTGGAACTACGGCGTCGGCGGCGGTGTCGGCTACAAGCTGAACAGCTACTTTCGCACCGATCTGACGGGCGATTATCTCGGCCCGGAGAAGACGGTTCAAACCGTCTATGGCGTCAACGAGACGTGGTCGGCCAAGTCGAACCTCCGCCGCTTCGATGTTCTGACGAACGCCTACCTCGACCTCGGCACCTGGGCGGGGCTGACGCCCTATATCGGCGCGGGCGTCGGTGTCGCCGGGGTCAGGCTCGACGGGTCCTATGAACACAGCGCGCCGCTGACGGGCGGCTATGATTATTACAAGATCAGCGGCAAGACGCGCTACGATCTCGCCTGGGCCGCGATGGCGGGCGTGACCTACAACCTGTCGCAAAACCTGCTGATCGACGTCGGTTACCGCTATCTCGACCTCGGCTCCTATACGGTGCCGCACTATGCCGTGTCGTCCTTCAACGTCGGATCGAAGGCGGACCTCACCTCGCATCAGATCCGCGCCGGCCTTCGTTACATGATCTACTGACGGCAGGCCGACGCCCGCTTGTCAAAACCCGTCGCCTCCCTTACATCCGGCGACGGGACACCTCTCCCCACCGAGAGGCGCCCATCTGTAAGGATGGTCAGCGATGACGAATGCGATGCCCGGCAGCAAGCCGGCAAACCCATGCTTTTCTTCCGGCCCCTGCGCCAAGCGCCCCGGCTGGAGCCTCGAGGCGCTGAACGGCGCCGTTCTGGGTCGCTCCCACCGGGCCAAGCCCGGCAAGGCCAAGCTGCAGCAGGCGATCGACCTCACCCGTGACGTGCTCCAGGTGCCGGCGGATTACCGCATCGGCATCGTGCCGGCTTCCGACACCGGCGCCGTCGAGATGGCGATGTGGTCGCTGCTGGGCGAGCGCCCGGTCGACATGGTGGCCTGGGAAAGCTTCGGCGAAGGCTGGGTCACGGATGCGGTGAAGCAGCTGAAGCTCGCCGACGCCCGCGTGCTGAAGGCCGGCTATGGCGAGATCGTCGATTTTGCCGAGGTCGATTTCGATCACGACGTGGTGTTCACCTGGAACGGCACCACCTCGGGCGTGCGCCTTCCCAATGCCGACGCCATCCCGGCGACGCGAAAAGGCCTGACGATCTGCGACGCGACCTCGGCTGCCTTCGCCCAGGCGCTCGACTTCAGCAAGCTCGATGTGGTGACCTTCTCCTGGCAGAAGGTGCTGGGCGGCGAGGCGGCGCACGGCATGCTGATCCTGTCGCCGCGCGCGGTCGCCCGGCTGGAAAGCTACGTGCCGACCTGGCCGATGCCGAAAATCTTCCGGCTCACCGCCAAGAACAAGCTCATCGAGGGCATCTTCTCGGGTGAAACCATCAACACCCCGTCGCTGCTCTGCACCGAGGACTATCTCGACGCCTTGACCTGGGCCAAGTCGGTCGGCGGCCTGCAGGGCCTCATCGCCCGCGCCGATGCCAATGCCAAGGCGCTCAACGATTGGGCCGATCGCACCCCCTGGATCGCCAATCTGGCCGAGAACCCCGCGATCCGCTCGAACACCTCCGTGTGCCTCAAGGTGGTGGACCCGACCGTGACGGCGCTGCCGGCCGATCAACAGGCCGCCTTTGCCAAGACGCTGGCGGCAACGCTCGAAAAGGAGGGCGTCGCCCTCGACATTGGCGCCTACCGCGATGCCCCGCCCGGCCTGCGGATCTGGTGCGGCGCCACGGTGGAAACAAAGGACGTCGAGGCGCTGACCCATTGGCTTGACTGGGCCTTTGCCAAGGCGACCACGACCCTCAAGGCCGCGGCCTAAGCCACATCCCCCCGGGCGGAGGGCGGCCGACCAGGCCGCATCCCCCCGATCAGGCCCATCCCATGCCGTTGCCGGCCGCATCGACCCTCCTGCCGGGTCGGCGTTCGGCTGATCGTTCCCTTCCGACCTCGCTCCCCGCGAGGCCTCCGCCTTCCGCGCGCGTCGAAGGTGGCAGCACCACAAGGTTTAAGCCCATGGCACCCCGCGTCCTTATCTCCGACTCCCTGTCCCCCGCCGCCGTCGCGATCTTCAAGGATCGCGGCGTCGAGGTCGACGTCAAGCCTGGCCTCGACAAGGATCAACTGGCCGCCATCATCGGCGATTACGACGGCCTGGCGATCCGCTCGGCCACCAGGGTCACGCCGAAGCTGCTCGAATCCGCCACCCGCCTGAAGGTGGTCGGCCGCGCCGGCATCGGGGTCGACAACGTCGACATCCCGGCCGCCACCGCCAAGGGTGTGATCGTGATGAACACGCCCTTCGGCAACTCGATCACCACGGCCGAACACGCCATCGCGCTGATGTTCGCGCTGGCCCGCGAACTGCCGGCCGCCGATGCCTCCACCCAGGCGGGCAAGTGGGAAAAGAACCGCTTCATGGGCGTCGAGATCACCGGCAAGGTGCTGGGCCTGATCGGCTGCGGCAACATCGGCTCGATCGTGGCCGACCGGGCCATCGGCCTGCGCATGCGGGTGGTGGCCTATGACCCCTTCCTGAGCCCCGAGCGGGCGATCGACCTCGGGGTCGAGAAGGTGGAGTTGGACGACCTGTTGGCACGCGCCGATTTTATCACCCTGCACGTGCCGATGACGCCGCAAACCAAGAACGTGCTGTCGGCCGAGAACCTGGCCAAGACCAAGAAGGGCGTCCGCATCATCAATTGCGCCCGCGGTGGCCTGATCGACGAGCCCGCCTTGCGGGCCCTGCTCGACAACGACCATGTGGCGGGTGCCGCCATCGACGTGTTCGCGGTCGAGCCCGCCAAGGAGAACGTGCTGTTCGGCCATCCGAAGGTGGTCTGCACGCCGCATCTCGGCGCCGCCACCAACGAGGCGCAAGAGAACGTCGCCCTCCAGGTGGCCGAGCAGATGTCGGACTACCTCATCCGCGGCGCCATCTCGAATGCCATCAACTTCCCCTCGATCACCGCCGAGGAAGCGCCCAAGCTGAAGCCGATGATCGCGCTCGCCGAGAAGCTCGGCGCCTTCGCGGGCCAATTGACGGAAGACCGCATCACCCAGGTGAAGATCGTCTACGAAGGCGAGGCCGCGACGCTGAAGACCAAGGCGCTGACGGCCGCGGCCCTCACGGGCCTGATGCGCCCGACCTTGTCGAGCATCAACGTCGTGTCGGCCCCGGCCATCGCCAAGGAGCGCGGCATCGTGGTGGACGAGATCACCCGGGCGGCGCAAAGCGACTATGATTCGCTCATCACGCTGACGGTCGTGACCGACACCCAGGAGCGCTCGATCACCGGCACGGTGTTCAGCGACGGCAAGCCCCGCATCGTGTCGATCAAGGACATCAAGGTCGACGCCGAATTCGCGCCCTCGATGGTGTATGTGACCAACGAGGACAAGCCGGGCTTCATCGGTCGCTTCGCGTCCGTGCTGGGCGATGCCGGCATCAACATCGCCACCTTCGCGCTCGGCCGCGACCGCGAAGGCGGCTCGGCCATCGCGCTCGTCGAGGTGGATGGCACCGTGCCGAGCGATGCGCTCGGCAAGATCCAGGTCATCCCCGGCGTCCGCGCCGCCAAGGAACTGCGCTTCTGAGGCAGACATCGCGGCGCGGGCCACATCCCGCGTCGCCGTCGCTGGTGGTAACGGTCGCTTTACCCTGGGTTGAAATGGCGGGGCGTCTTAAGCCCCGTTAAGGCGGGCGCAACGGCATGGGATTAATTCCCACATCGGAGGTTCCCGATGTCCTTAGCCGTTTCCAGTTCCACCAGTCAGAATACGCTCGTCCAGCTTCTCCAGAAGACCTTCGACAAAGCAGGATCGAGCTCCACCACTTCCACCGGGTCGTCTGGGACGGCCAGCACGAGCAGCACCGTCAGTTCGTCGACCACCAGCGCCTCGAGTTCGGCCGCCCTGGCCGGCTTCCTGACGCAACTGACGAGCGGCTCCGAGGCCAGTGGGCGCCAGGCCGGCCCCGGCGGCGCCGGCGGTCCTCCCCCGGGAGCCCCGCCCGGGGGCACGCCGCCGTCCGGCAGCGACGCGGCCCAAGGCAAATCGAGCCTCGAAAGCGGCCTGAGTTCGGTGCTGACCGCCCTCAAGTCGGCGTCGAGCGGCACCTCCACCACCACCTCGACCAGTGGCGACAGCAGCCTGACGACGCTTGAAAGCAAGATCAGCGCCGTCCTGTCCGACATGACGTCGAGCGATGCGTCCGGTACCACCGGCACGTCGCAAGCCCCGAAGGGGCCGCCGCCGGGCGGCATGGGTCGGATGGATGGCGGCGCCGCGGCGGGAACCGCTTCGGCGTCCTCCACGACGTCCACGTCGTCGCAGATGGATACGCTGGTCAGTGCCCTTCAGGCCTATACCGCCAGCAGTTCGACCACGACGGCCTGATCCGAACCCGATGACGGGCAACGCCCCAGCGCAAGCTGCGGGCGTTTTTGGTTCGGGCAAATCGGCGGCGCGGACAGCCTGGCCTTGAAGGACAGGTGCCAAACCAGGGCAAGCCCGCTAGGATGCGGCGGTTTCGCAAGCGCTCTCCTCCGCCCCCAGGGGGCGAAGGGACAAAGGAATACGTATGGCCAACGTCGTGGTTGTCGGCGCCCAGTGGGGCGACGAGGGGAAGGGCAAGATCGTCGACTGGTTGTCGACGGAAGCCGATGTGGTGGTGCGCTTTCAGGGTGGCCACAATGCCGGCCACACCCTGGTGATCGGCGACGCCGTCTACAAGCTGGCGCTGCTGCCCTCCGGCATCGTCAGGCCCGGCAAGCTGTCGGTCATCGGCAATGGCGTGGTGCTCGACCCGCACCATCTCGTGGGCGAGATCGCCAAGCTGCGCGGCCAAGGCGTCGCCATCACGACCGACAACCTGAAGATCGCCGAGAACGTCACGCTGATCCTGTCGCTGCACCGGGAGCTCGACGCCCACCGGGAAAGCGCCATCGTGGGCGGCGTCACCATCGGCACCACCAAGCGGGGCATCGGCCCGGCCTATGAGGACAAGGTCGGCCGTCGCGCCATCCGGCTGATGGACCTTGCCGAACCCGACACGCTGGACGGAAAGATCGAGCGGCTGCTGGCCCATCACAACCCGCTGCGCATCGGCCTCGGCCTGCCCACCATCACCGTAGAGGCGATCCGCGACGAGCTCGTGGCCGTCGCGCCGGACGTGCTGCCCTTTATGGACGCCACCTTCCTGCTCCTCGACGAGGCACGCCGGGCCGGCAAGCGCATCCTGTTCGAGGGTGCCCAGGGCGCCATGCTGGATGTCGACCATGGCACCTATCCCTATGTCACCTCGTCCAACACCGTGTCGGGTGCGGCCGCCACGGGCTCCGGCCTCGGCCCGGGCGCCATCGGCTATGTGCTGGGCATCGCCAAAGCCTATACGACGCGCGTCGGCGGCGGCCCTTTCCCGACCGAACTGCATGACGAGATCGGCCAGCTGATCGGCGACAAGGGCCATGAATACGGCGTCAACACCGGCCGCCGCCGCCGCTGCGGCTGGTTCGATGCCGTGCTGGTGCGGCAGACCGTGAAGACCTCGGGCATCAACGGGATCGCGCTGACCAAGCTCGACATCCTGGACGGCTTTCCCGAGATCAAGATCTGCACCCGCTACCGGCTCGATGGCCGCCTGATCGACCACCTGCCGGCCAGCCAGGCCGCTCAGGCCCGGGTCGAGCCGGTTTATCAAAGCTTCGAGGGCTGGGAGGGTGCCACGGGCGGCGCCCGCTCCTGGGCCGACCTGCCGGCCCAGGCGATCAAATACGTCCGCTACGTGGAAGAGCTGATCGGCTGCCCCGTGGCCCTGCTGTCCACGAGCCCGCAACGCGACGACACCATCCTCATGCACAATCCGTTTCAGGACTGAGCCGCAGCGCCCCTGCGGAAGGATTGACGGAACTTGGCCGGAATGCTCTGACGAAGCCTATGGCCGAGTATTACCCCCTGATCTCGCGCGCCGTCGCAGGTCTTCGCGACGGTGCACCCGCCCCTCGCCAAGCGATCTATGACCGCGCCAGGCAGGCGCTGGTCGGCCAGCTTCGGGGCATGCAGCCCCCGATCCCCGAAGACGCGATCGACAAGGAGATCCGCGCCCTCGACGAGGCGATCGACAGGATCGAGGCGGAGCTCGCCCCGAAACAATCCGTGTCGGATCTGGCGTCGGCCGCGGTGGAAGCCGCGTTGTCAGGCAGTCCGCTGACGCTCTGCGAGTTCGTCAGCCAGACGGACGCGCCCGA
>NZ_JARPVX010000078.1:0-18967 GCF_033947565.1 Lichenihabitans sp. Uapishka_5 | reverse complement strand
GCTTGAATCATGGCAACGCTGAAACCGCCACACGTCTTTCCAAACGGGCTCTTAGGCCGAAACGATCTCGTCGTAGCGTTTCAGCCGGTACACCAGCACCGACACCAGCCAGCTAACAACGAACAACGCCACGATGACGTAGCCGATCATGCCGAAATGGTCGTTCAGCGTATCGACGCCGTCCCAGAAGGTGCCCTGCAGCTGCAGGCGGCTGCCGACGAGGCCCAAGGCCTCGAGGCCGCCGACCAGCAGCGCCACCACAACCGACAAAGCCGTGACTGTCATGTTGAAGTAGAGTTTGCGGAGCGGTTTCACGAGCGCCCAGTCATAAGCGCCCACCATCAGCACGCTGTCGATCGTGTCGACCAGCGACATGCCGGCGGTGAACAGCGCCGGGAAGACTAGAATCGACCAGACCGACAGGCCCTGCGACGCCTGGCTGGCCGAGATGCCGAGCAACCCGACCTCGGTGGCGGTGTCGAAGCCGAGCCCAAACAGCAGCCCCAGCGGGTACATATGCCAGGAACGGCGCACCACGCCGAACACCGGCCGGAACAGCCGCGCCAGCAGGCCACCGCCCGCCAGCGCCTCGTCGAGGTCCTGATCGACCAGGCGTCCGCCGTTCTTCACACGGCGAAAGGTCCGCACCGTCGAGACGAGGATGAGGATGTTGGCGAAGGCCACGATGAAGAGGAACAGCGCCGACACCGAGGTGCCGATCACCCCGCCGACATCCTTCAAGGCGTCGAACCGGTCCTGCAGAGCCGCCGTGACGGTGACGATCGCCAGCGTCAGCGCGATCACGATGCTGGAATGGCCAAGCGAGAAGAAGAAGCCCGTTGAGATGGGGCGACGCCCATCCGCCATCAGCTTGCGGGTGATGTTGTCGATCGCCGCGATGTGATCGGCGTCGAAGGCATGGCGCAGCCCGAAGCTGTAGGCCACGAAGGCGGTGCCGAGCAGGATGGGAAATTGATGAAAGGCCGTGAAGGCCCACACCCAGGCCCCCAGATTGGCCGCCACTAGCATCATGAAAAGAACGCCGACCTTGGCCCGGACGCGATTCGGCTCGTCGTCGAAAACGCGGATCAGGGTCATCGGCCGGGTTGTCCTGGTTGATGGTCGCTTACGGCGGACGCATGACGCCGCAGCGTGTTCATGATGCGCAGCGCCGCGCAGGCGGCGCCATAGCCGTTGTCGATATTGACGATCGGCACGCCGGGCGCGCAGCTGGCGAGGCCGGAATGGAGCGCCGTCTGGCCGCCGGCCGCGACGCCGTAGCCGACCGATGTCGGCAGGCCGATAACGGCCCCGGATACGAGGCCGCCGACGACGCTGATCAGCGCCGCATCCATGCCGGCCACGACGATCACCACCGGAGCCAGGCGGATCTCCTCGAGGCGGTCGAGCAGCCGCCACAGCCCGGCGACGCCGATATCCGTGAAGGTGGTCTGCGCCTGACCGTTGAAGTGCAGCGTACGGGCGGCTTCGCGCGCCATCGGCACGTCCGAGGTGCCGGCCAGCACGATCGCTACGGCGGGACCCGGCTCGATCGGGCGGGCCGCGCCGAGAATGGCGGTGCGGGACACCGGATCGTAATCGAGCCCCGCCCGCTGCTCGACCGGCAGGGCCTCGAACTTTTCCGGATCGAGGCGGGTCAGCAGCAGGCCGGTGACGCCGTCCCGCACCCCAGCCACGATGGCGGCGATCTGGGCGGTGCTCTTGCCGGCACAGAACACGGCCTCGTCGAGGCCGATGCGGGAGCGGCGCTCGTAGTCGAAGGTGAACTCGGCCATCACGCAGCCCCGTGCAGGAAGGCACTGCCGTTGCGGTACGGCTCGATGCGCAGGTCGGCCGACGCCACCTTGCCGGCGAAGAGTTCGGCCACATGGGCCCGGACACCGTCCTGCAGCCCCGCCATGACGGCGTCGAGCGTCACCGGATCGAGCTCGATCACCACGCCGCTCGCCCGCACCCGGCACCGCACCGTGCCAAGCGGGAACCTCTGGGCAAGGCCGCGCTCGACCGCGTGGATGGCCTTCAGCACGTCGGCCCGGATCGCGATGCCGGTTTCGACGCGGCTCGACAGGCAGGGCGCGGCCGGCAGCTCGGCCAGATCGCCGAGCCCCTCCAGCCGGGCGAGGCGGCGCACGCCGGCCTTGTCGATCTTCGCCTCCAGATAAGGGTGGCGGACCCCGTTGTTGCGGGCGGCGTCGAGGCCCGGCCGGTATTCTCCAAGGTCGTTCAGATTGGCGCCCGACACCATCTGGGCCTGGGTGTGGCGGCCGATGCTGCCGTAAAGGTTGGTCTTGCAGAAAAAGCACCGATTGACCGGATTGGCCCGGTAATCGGCGTCATCGAACTCGCCGGCGTCGATCACCCGCAGGGCCCAGCCGCGTTCGGACGCGAGGCGCTCGACCCGTGCGGTCGCATCGCCCGGGACAGCCGGCGACACGGCGTGAAACATCGCCGTGCGCTCGGGCGCATGGTGGTGCGCCACGGTGGCGAGCGTCAGGCTGTCGATACCGCCGCTGACCGCCACGGCGATCGGACCCGGGATGGCGTCGAGGGCGCCGCGCAGGCGCGCTCCTTCGTCGGATAACATGGCCATGATCCCATTCTAGCGTTCGTCGCGTGCCGGCGGAAGGGCCGCGGCGACGCCGGCCTGACGCAAGCGGACGCGCGCCGCATGGCCGGGCTCGGCCGCCACATCGGCGGCTTCCGTCTTGCCGGTGCGGGTGCCGTCCGGCCGCTCGACGCTTTTCACCCGCAAACGGCGGCCCTCGACCTCGACCTCCAGCGCCTTGCGGCGGAGCGCGGCACCCTGCACCAGATGGTGGCGCAGGCCGATGGTGGTGGTTTCGCTGAAGCAGGCCGCGATCGCGGCCTCGAGCCGGCCCGGCGCCACCAGCACCTGCACGTGGGTAGCCATGCGGCCCTTCTTGCCGAAGGCGACGCTTTGGATGACGTCATGTACGCCCTCGAGCGCCCGCAGGTGGTCGAGGCCGTGGGTGAGGTCCTCGGCCGACTGGTCGTCGACCTCGAAGGCGATGACGGCGAGCTCGCGATGGGCGAAGCCACCCGGCGCAGGCGGCGCGGCTTCCTCGAAGGCCAGCAAGCGCAAGCAGTTGGCGATGCCGGGCAGTTGCCGCGTGCCGAACCCGATGCCGGTGGCCAGCAACCGGCGCGGCACGGCAGATCCGGCGGCGGGGCCGAGCAGGTAGCGCGCCACGGCGGCCCCGGTCGGGGTGACGCGCTCGCCGCCGATGCCGTCGTCGATCGTGTCGAGGCCCCGCAGCAGCAACGCGGTGGCGGGCGCCGGCACCGGCAGCAAGCCATGGGCGGTGCGCACCCGGCCGCCGCCGAGCGGCAGCGGGGCCGTAGTCCAGCGGGTGGCGTCGAGCCGGGCGATGATCATGCCGGCCGCCACGATGTCGACGATGGAATCGACCGCCCCAACCTCGTGGAAGGTCACCGCGTCCTCGCCGACGCCGTGGACAGTGGCCTCGGCCTTGGCCAGCAACGCGAAGATGCCGGTGGCGTGGTCGATCACACGGCGGTCGATCGGCGCCGACGCGATCAAGGCCCGGATGTCGGCCCAGGCCCGGTGCGGTGCATGGGCATGGTCGTCAGCGGGGTGGTGGTGGTGATCGTGCGAATGGGAGCCGTCGTGAGCATGATGGTGCGGCGCATGGCCGTGATGCCTGGCCCCCTCGTTCCCCTCGGCCTCGGCCGCTACGGTGAAGCGCCGACCCGTCAGCCCGCCATCCTGGTGCGGCACGATCCGGCAGCTCGCCTGCGGCCCGAGCCCCAGCGCCGCGACCGCGGCCTTGATCTCAGGCCACAGATCCGGAAAGGCGTCGAGGCTGGCGGCCACGAACATGTCGCCGGACCAGCCGCCGAGCGGATCGATGTGAACCTGCAAGACCCCAAACTCCCACCGCGCTGGACATCGTTTATAGCGGGCGCACGAGAGCCTGACAGGCGTGGTGCGATGACGCGAGCCGATTGGCCCCGGCCGCCCTATCTTCCCAGCACTCGGGTTTCCCCACGGAGGATCGCCTCATGTCCATCCAAGCTCCCAACGGCGCGTTGCCCCCGGCCCTGCCGCCCGGCCTCAACCGCCCGGCCGATGCCGCAGACCTGCCCTTCGTCACCGACCCCGGCGAGATGCGGGGCGAGATGCTGTATCGCGCCCTCGGCCGCACCGGCGAAACCATCTCGGCCATCGGTCTCGGCGGCTTCCACATCGGCAAGAAGAAGCTCACCGACGGCGAGGCCGTGACGCTGATCCATGCCGCCATCGATCGCGGCATCACCTTCATGGACAATTGCTGGGACTATAACGAGGGCCGCAGCGAGCTCCGCATGGGGGTTGCCCTGTCGCAGGGCAATTACCGGGACAAGGTCATGCTGATGTCCAAGATGGACGGGCGCACCAAGGCCGAGGCGATGCAGCAGATCGACACCTCGCTGACCCGCCTGCAGGTCGACTGTATCGACATTGTCCAGCACCACGAAATCCTGCGCTACGACGACCCTGATCGCATCTTCGGCGAGGATGGCGCCATGGAAGCCTTTGTCGAGGCCAAGCAGGCCGGCAAGCTGCGCTACATCGGCTTCACGGGCCACAAGGACCCGCGCATCCACCTGCAGATGCTCGATGTCGCGGCCGAGCGCGGCTTCCACTTCGACACGGTGCAGATGCCGTTGAACGTCATGGACGCGCATTTTCGCTCCTTTGCGCATCTGGTGCTGCCGTATCTCGTCGAGCACGGCATCGGCGTCTTGGGCATGAAGACGTTCGGCGACGGCTCTTTGCTGAAGAGCGAAGCCCCGATCAAGCCGATCGAGTATCTACATTATTCGCTCAACCTTCCAACCTCGGTGGTGATCACCGGCATCGAGAACCAGGCCAACCTCGATCAAGCCTTCGAGGCCGTCAAAACCTTCAAGCCGATGAACAAGGCTGCGGTGGCGGAGCTGTTGTCCCGCTCCGAGCCCTATGCGCGACACGGCAAGTTCGAGCTGTTCAAGACGACCTCGACCTTTGATGGCACAGCCAAAAATTTCGACTGGCTCGGCGAGGAGCCGGAGGCCGTGCAGAAGCTGGCGCCCGTGCTGGAATAAGCGCGGCCGGCATCACCGAAGGGCGCGCAGGCTCGCACCGCGCGTCCGTGTGCCTCCCCGCCCTGGGCACCGCCCGCGGGGTTGATCGTCACTCCTCCGGTTCGGTGACGAACTGGAGGGGATAGCCTTTCCGTTGTCCCGCCTCCGTGGCCCGTGCCGCCTTCGACTCGGCCACATCCTGCGGATACACCGCGATGACGCAGGATCCGAGGCGGTGGGCCGTCAGCATCACCGCATTGGCGCGGTCCTCGCCCATGCGGAACTCACCCTTCAACACCCGGACCACGAAGTCGCGCGGCGTGTAGTCGTCGTTCAGCAGGATGACCTTGTGGAGCTTCGGTCGTTCGATCTTGGGCTCGACGATCGGCCGGGTCACGACCTCGGTGTTCGGCATCGGTGCCTCGTGCAGGTTCGGGAGCCGAGTTCAGTTCAGCGAAACCGTGATCGGCGTGTCGCCCGCCAACAAGGGTTCGCCGGCCGCGTGAGCGTCGGCGACCCGGTCGAGGCGCAAGAGGGCAAGACCCTGCCCCGTCCCGAGGCTCCCCACGGTGCCGAGCGGCAAGTCGCCTGACCGCACCTCGGCACCCGGCGTTGGCGGCGTGTCGAAGCGGAACAAGGTCACGCGCTTGCGGGTGGTCGAACGGTGCTGCATCCGCGACACGACCTCCTGACCGACATAACACCCCTTGGTGAAGTCCACGCCGCCCAGGCGATCGAGGTTGGCCTCGTGCGGGAAGATGTCACCATAGGCGAAATCGATGCCGCCCTCCGGCACAGCGGCCGCGATGCGGCGTTCGCGGGCGACGCCGGCGTCGGCTGCCAGCGCCGTAACGGCGTCGATGGGGCCGATCGCCCGCAACCCCAGCGCCGGGCTACGGGGATCGCCGTAGACCAGAACGCCCGGCGTCGTCATCTTTCCTGCTGGCGGCACGGCCCCAAGCGGCACGGCCGTCAACGTGGCGCTCCGGTCGGTGACCGTCAGCTTGGCGCGCAGGCGATAGAGCGTCAGCCGCTTCGCCAGATCCGCCGCGAGCGCCAATGGGCAATCGAGCAGGAACCGTTCGGGCGCGTCGGGCCCGGGGGCGGAAACGATCAAAAAGTCGACCAGGATCTTGCCCTGGGGCGACAACAACGCTGCATAGCGGGCCTCGCCGGGTACCAGGGCCTCGACGTCGCTCGTCACGAGGCGTTGCAGCAGGGCGCGCGCTTCCGGGCCCGCAACCTCGACGACGCCCCGGTCCGGGGCCGTCCCGCGTTCGGTCATGCTGCATCTCCCCAGGATCACGATGGCTGGCAGATAAGCGAAGGATGGCGACGCACAAGGGCTTGGCTCAGATCGCCGCCCCGACGACGCGGGGACGCCGCCGTTTCACCTCGTCGCGCCATTCCAACAATATGTGCCAGGCCACAACCAGGAAGATCATGCTGCCGCCAACGAGCGTGGCCACACTCGGCCGCTCATCGAAGGCCAACCAGACCCAGAATGGCGCCAGCACGATGTCGAGCGTGCCGATGAGCGCCGCCTGGGCGGCCGCGAGGTGCCGGGCCCCGACCAGAAACAGGTAGAGCGCCACGGTAAAATTGGTGAAGCCGAAGCCGGCCAGGACGACCCAGTCATGCGCCGGCATGGCGCGCGCCTGCCCGAAGGGCGCAAAGACCGCAAAGGTGATGGCCGCCCCGAGGATGCTGGCGGCCTGCAGGTCGAGCCCGGGGTACACCTTGGGCAAGACGATGATGAAGGCGAAGCTGAGAGCCATCCCGACGGACGCCACATCGCCCACGAGCCCGCCCGAACCGAAGCCGCTCGACACGATCACCACCACCCCGACGAGCGACACCGCACTGGCCAACAGGGTGCGGCCCTGCTGGCGCTCACGGACGAACAGGAACGACAAGGCCGCAGCCATGAAGGGCGTCGTGGCATAGATCACGGCCGCATTGGCGATCGAGGTCATGAACAAGGCCCCGACCGTGCAGGCCGAGCAGGCCGCGACCGCCAGCACCAGATAGGCCATGGGCCAGCTGAAGCGCGGAACGTCGAGACCCCGCGAGCGCCCACCGAGCAGCATTGGCAGCGCCGTGAAGACCGCCCCGAAGAACGACCGCCAGGCGATGCCCGTCACCACATCGGTGGTCAGCATGCGGGTGAAGAGGCCGCTGAAACTCCAGGCCACGGTGGACAACAGCACCAGGACCATGCCGGCGATGGGACGGCGGGCGTCCGTGGCCGGAGGTGCCGCGCCGCTCGCCATGGATTCAGTGGGCCTGGACGGTGGCCTGTGGGCCGGCCGAAACCTCGAACTGATTAGCTTCGACCACGACGGTGCCGATCATGGTGGCGACCGAGATGCGATAGGGCACCACGATGCGCGACTGGCCGATCGGCGCCAGCCACGCTTCCATGTCCTTGTTGTCGGCCATGAACTTCGTTCCGGGCCGGTTGGCGCGATGCCCGGCAACCGGATGGTACCGCACCGAGCAGACCGCGACATCGCCCGCATAACCCTTGGTCTTCACCTTCCGGGTGCCCACGAAGGCGAGCACGACGTCGAACCGGGCGGCGCCATCAAAGACCGGGATCGTGCGCTCGCAGGCCGCGGGCCCGATCACCGGACCGGTGCCCGGCACCGTCATGATCAGCGCGCTCATCGGGTCCACGATGGCCCGGCGATCGGCTTCAGTCACGGGAACCCGGTCGGGGAACGGGTCCCAGGGCGGGGTGATCTCGGACTGGTCGACGTTGTTGTTCACCATCGACATGCGGACCGTGCGGGTGATGTCGCCGCTCGACGAGGTCGTGGCATAGGTGGTGGGCGACACGTGGTTGCCCGGCAGGGCCCCCGTGGCCGTGGCGGCGCCCTTCGAGCCCGACAGGATGCTGGCGAGACCGGTGAGCTTCATCTGCAGCTCGATCTTGTAGGCTTGCGGCTCCAACGTACCACTGACGGTCGCGGTGCCGAACGGCAGGCCGATCAGGCTGATGCCGTAGCGCGTCCGAACCGTTTCGGCCTGGGCGGCGGTGGTCAGCACGCCCAACCCCGCCAGAACGGCGGCGGCTCGGATCATTGGATGGAACACCATGAAAATGCGCGGTCTCGCCAACGGATTGGAGCCCTTGCTGTCAAGCGAATCGGTCCGTTTCAAGACGGGACCGGGCACATACCCATGATTTGCGGGGGCGTGGCAAGCCTTGCGGGCGCGGCCTTGCAAGCTCTGCGCAGGGCACATAGATCGGGCTTCAGCGCGATCGATTGCGCCCGCCGCAGCCACGGCCGCGTGTGCGGCCGCCCGCCTCCTGAGGACAATTCATGCCGCACCCCGAGGGCGCCGCGCCCGTGATGCACGCCACGACCATCCTGCTGGTGAAGAAGGGCGGCACCACGGTGATCGGCGGCGACGGCCAGGTGAGCCTCGGCCAGACCGTGATGAAATCCAACGCCCGGAAGGTGCGTCGCCTCGCCAAGGGCAGCGTGGTGGCGGGCTTTGCGGGCGCCACCGCCGACGCCTTCACGCTGTTCGAGCGGCTTGAGGCCAAGCTCGAACAATTTCCCGGCCAGTTGATGCGCGCCTGCGTGGAACTGGCCAAGGATTGGCGGACCGATCGCTACCTGCGGCGCCTCGAAGCCATGATGCTGGTGGCGGATGCCCAGGTGTCGTTGGTGCTGACCGGTACCGGCGACGTGCTGGAGCCGGAGTTGCATGATGGCGGCTGCGTGGCGGCGATCGGCTCGGGCGGCAATTACGCGCTCTCGGCCGCCCGGGCGCTGGTCGACACCGACCTCGGGCCAGAGGCCATCGTCCGCAAGGCGATGCGGATCGCGGCCGAGATCTGCGTCTACACCAACCACAACCTCGTCGTCGAAACCATCGGCGACGCCTGACCTCGCGGACCTTGAGGACCATGACCGACTTTTCACCGCGCGAGATCGTGTCCGAGCTCGACCGGCACATCATCGGCCAGCGCGACGCCAAGCGCGCCGTGGCGATCGCGTTGCGCAACCGTTGGCGTCGGCTGCAGCTCACCGGCGCCATGCGGGACGAGGTGCTGCCCAAGAACATCCTGATGATCGGCCCGACCGGCTGCGGCAAGACCGAGATCTCGCGGCGCCTCGCGAAGCTCGCCAACGCGCCGTTCCTGAAGGTCGAGGCCACGAAATTCACCGAGGTCGGCTATGTGGGGCGCGACGTGGAGCAGATCGTGCGCGACCTGCTCGAGATCGGCATCGGGCTCGTCAAGGAGAAGAAGCGCAAGGATATCGAGGCCAAGGCCGAGCAGGCCGCCGAGGAGCGCTTGCTCGATGCGCTGGTGGGGGCCGGCTCGTCGCAGACCACCCGCGACGCCTTTCGCCGCAAGTTGCGGGCGAGCGAACTCGACGACAAGGAGGTCGACCTGGAGTTCAATCAGGGTGCGCCCGCGATGCCGATGATGGACCTGCCCAACATGCCAGGCGCCTCGATCGGGGCCATCAACCTCGGTGACATCTTCGGCAAGGCCATGGGCGGCGGCCGCACCAAGACGCGGCGCCTGAGCGTGGCCGAGGCCCATGCGCCGCTGGTGGCCGAGGAAAGCGACAAGCTGCTCGACCAGGACCAGGTGATCCAGGAGGCGATCCGCGAGGTCGAGAACAACGGCATCGTGTTTCTCGACGAAATCGACAAGATCTGCGCCCGCGAAGGTCGCGGCGGTGCTGACGTGTCGCGCGAGGGCGTGCAGCGCGACCTGCTGCCTCTGATCGAGGGCACGAACGTCGCCACCAAGCACGGCACGGTGAAGACCGACCACATCTTGTTCATCGCCTCGGGGGCCTTCCATGTGTCGAAGCCGTCCGACCTGCTGCCCGAACTACAGGGCCGCCTGCCGATCCGGGTGGAGCTCGCGCCGCTGACCGAGGACGATTTCCGTCGCATCCTCACCGAGACCGAAGCCTGCATCACCAAGCAATATGTGGCGTTGATGAAGACCGAAGGCGTCGATCTCGCCTTTGCGGACAGCGCCGTCGAGGAATTGGCGCGCGTCGCCGTGGAGGTGAACGGCAACGTCGAGAACATCGGCGCCCGGCGCCTGCAGACCGTGATGGAGCGGGTGCTGGACGAGGTGAGCTTCACGGCGCCGGACCGTGCCGGAGAGTCGATTACGATCGACCGCGACTTCGTGGCCCGCAACGTCGGCGACCTCGCCAAGAATGCCGATCTGTCACGCTTCATCCTGTGAGGGTAAGGAGTAAAGCAGCTGACATTCGAGCGATCCGCTTAGCGGCGCGCTAGGCAGCACGGCACGATGCCGCTGCCGACGAGGCACTGCGCAAGGAAAGATTCAGGCTCTCCCGCTTGAATGGCCGCCGAAAGCCATGCGGCGGGCATCGGCGACAGGGGATGCAGGGATCGCGATGGCTGAGCCGATCACAATCTCGATCGTGGTCAGCAACTACAATTACGGCCGCTTCCTGCCGCAATGCCTCGATGCGTTGCGGGCCCAGACCTACCCCCATGTCGAATGCATCGTGGTGGACGACGGCTCGACCGACGACAGCCGGACCATCATCGCCCGCTATCCCGAGTTCCAGGGCATCTTCAAGGCCAATGCCGGCCAGGCGAAGGCGCTGGAAACCGGCTTCCGCGCGTCGCGCGGCGACGTGGTGCTGTTCCTCGACGCCGACGACTACCTGTTCCCCGAGGCCTGCGCCGAGATCGCCCGCCAATGGGTGCCGGGCCTCGTGTCCCTGCATTATCGGCTGCAGATCCTCGAAGGCGATCGGTTGACGGATCGGACCTGGCCGCAAGACCATTTCCGCGACGGGGCCGAAACCATCGACTGCTTGTTTCGCCTCGGCTACGTGCCGGCCGCGCCAACCTCCGGCAACGCTTATGCTCGTGCCTATGCGGCGGTCATCTTCGACGAGGTGGCGGCCTTGCCGATTCGATGGCTCGATTCGTGTTTCGCCTATGCGGCGCCCTGCGCGGGTGTAACCCGCTCGACCGAGCAGGCGCTGGGTGTTTACCGCATCCACGACGCCAATCTGACCGGATGGACGCGGCGGCAAACCATCGGCTACGTCAGAAAGAGCCTCTTCACGAGCTTTCAGGCGCAGCGGATCGCCCGGCGCCTGGCGGCCCGACGAAACATTCCGCTGCCGCGTTGGGAGTTCCTGAACGGCCCTTACGATCTGAAGCTGCACCTGTTGACGCGGGGCGGTCCGGCGTTCCCGAACGATCTGCCGCCGCACCGCGCCCTGGCCTGCGCCTCGCAATCGGCGCGCGGCTTCCTGCGCATGCCCGGCGTGCCCCGGCTGCGCAGGCTCGCCAATGTGGCGCTGGTGTTCGGCTTCGCGGTGTCCCCCTTCAAGCTGCGGCGCGCCATAGCGGAACGGTTCTACAACGTCGACTTCGCCCACTGACCGGGGAGTTTGCATCCTGCGACGACCGGGATGATCTTTGCGGCGGCTTGTCATAGAACCGTCATCATGGCCGTTCGCGAACACCCTGCCCCGCTGCCCTCAATCTGGGGCCGGACCACAATCCTGATCGCCGCCGCGGCCCTGTTCACCCTCGCGTGGCCGTTGCTGCACTGGGGCAACCCGGCGGCCTTTGATGAGAACGGCGCCGTTGAAGGCCTGCAGTCCATCTACCTGGCCATCGCTGTGGGGCTGTTCTTGTGGGCGGCCCGGCATCCGGCCCCTTTGACGCGGCTGCCCCTCGCCGGCATCGCCTTGTTCACCTTCAACCTGCTGATCCGTGAAACGGATGTGCGGGGAACCTGGGCCGCCCCCTATCTGGGCCCCGTCTTCCTGCATGGCCGCATGTTCTATTATCTCGCGGGCCTCTGGACGGCCCTGGTGGCCACCACCTGCGTGGCCCTGCGGCCGACAGCCCACGATCTGATCCGCTGGATAACCGGCCACGGCGGTATCGCAATGGTGACCGGGTGCCTGCTTTATGTCGCCGGCGACGTGGCCGAGAAGCACGGGTTCTTTCCCGACGCGGCACGCAGCGAGGCGCTCGAGGAAAGCTTCGAACTCTGGGCCTGCTTCGCCATCATGCTGTCAGGCTGGCTGACGCTGCGTCGCCCCGATTGCGGTGCGCGGCTCGGGGCGCCCTAACGACGATCAGTTCTGCCGCGCCACCATCATGTTCTTGATCTCGGAGATGGCGCGGGCAGGGTTCAGCCCCTTCGGGCAGGCCTTGGCGCAATTCATGATCGTGTGACAGCGATACAGCCGGAACGGGTCTTCGAGCGTATCCAGGCGAGCACCGGTGGCCTCGTCGCGCGAGTCGATCAGCCAGCGATAGGCCTGCAGCAGCGCCGCCGGACCAAGGTAGCGGTCGCCGTTCCACCAATAGCTCGGGCACGAGGTGGAGCAGCAGGCGCACAGAATGCATTCGTAGAGCCCATCGAGCGCATGGCGCTCTTTCGGCGACTGGTGCCACTCCTTCTCGGGCTCCGGGCTGGTGGTGTGCAGCCAGGGCTCGATCAGCGCATGCTGGGCGTAGAAGCGCGTCAGATCCGGGATGAGGTCCTTGACGACCTCCATGTGGGGCAACGGGTAGAGCTTGATGGCGCCACGCACCTCGTCCATGCCGCGCGTACAGGCAAGCGTGTTCACCCCATCGATGTTCATCGCGCAGGAGCCGCAGATGCCCTCGCGGCAGGAGCGACGGAAGGTGAGCGTCGGGTCGATCTTGGATTTGATCCAGATCAAACCATCGAGGATCATCGGGCTGCAATCGTCACGATCAACCCAATAAGTGTCGATGCGCGGGTTATGCCCCGTGTCGGGGTCCCAACGATAAACGCGGAACTCCTTCAGATTCGAGGCGCCCTGCGGCTTCGGCCAGGTCTTGCCGGCCTTGACCTGGGAATTCCGGGGGAGTGCGAGTTCAACCATGCGTTTCGATGAACCTGTTTCAGCGTCCCACGCTTGACGCGTTCACGCTTCTGAACGGCAGCACGTTGTAGATCTAACCGCGCTTACGGCGGCGTTTCCGGTCCAGAACCGGCATCAAGTCGTTATCTTCTTCGATCCGAAGCATTCGGATGTCTTTCAAGGAGGGCGTGAACCACTCGTACAGCTCACCCAACTCTTGAACTATGGCAACGCATTCGACAGCACCGATGTCTTCCAAAGAGAAGTAAACGGAGCCCTGCTTATTCTCGAACCCGTTTTCCTCGAGAAAACGTCTGACATCGCTGTAGGCGTTGCGCCATGACGCATTGGGATAAAGCTGTTCGAGTAGCTGGACATCAAAGTCGAACGCGATGGCGTACACGCGACCCCTCCCCGCCCGATTATGACCAAATCCAGCAGGGGCGCGTTGAAGGCTCATCGCCCCCTCAATACACCCGCGCCTTCGGCTCAACATATTCAACCTCGTTCGACATTGTGTAGGTATGCACCGGCCGGTAATCGATGGCCGCCTGCCCGGCCTTGGCATCGAGCCAGGCGAGCGTATGCTTCATCCAGACCTTGTCGTCGCGGTTCGGGTAATCCTCGCGCGCATGCGCACCACGCGACTCGGTCCGGTTGGCGGCGCTTTCCATCGTGACGACCGCCTGACCGATCATGTTGTCGAACTCGAGCGTCTCGACCAGGTCCGAGTTCCAGATCAGCGAGCGGTCGGTGACCTGCACATCGGCCGCGCCCTTGTAGACGTCGCGGATCAGCTTGACGCCTTCGTCCAGCACCTCGCCGGTGCGGAACACGGCGCAATTGCTTTGCATTACGCGCTGCATCTCGCCCCGCAGGGTCGCAGTCGGCGTACCGCCCTGGGCGTAGCGGAAGCGGTCGAGGCGGGCCAGGGCCGGGTCGGCCGACCCCTTCGGCAGTTCGGCCTGCTTTTCGCCCGGCGACACCAGCTCGGCGGCCCTGAGGCCGGCGGCGCGGCCGAACACCACGAGATCGATCAGCGAGTTGGAGCCGAGCCGGTTGGCGCCATGCACCGACACGCAGGCCGCCTCGCCAAGTGCCATCAAGCCCGGCACCACCGCGTCGGGATCGCCATTGACCTTGGTCAACACCTCGCCGTGGAAGTTCGTCGGAATGCCGCCCATGTTGTAATGCACGGTCGGCAGCACCGGGATCGGCTGCTTGGTGACATCGACGCCGGCAAAGATCTTCGCCGATTCCGAGATGCCCGGCAGCCGCTCGGCCAGAATCTTCGGGTCGAGGTGATCGAGGTGGAGGTAGATGTGGTCCTTCGCCTTGCCGACGCCCCGGCCCTCCCGAATCTCCATCGTCATGGCACGGCTGACCACGTCGCGCGAAGCGAGGTCCTTGGCCGAAGGGGCATAGCGCTCCATGAAGCGCTCGCCCTCGGAATTGGTGAGATACCCACCTTCGCCACGCGAGCCTTCAGTGATGAGGCAGCCGGCGCCATAGATGCCGGTCGGGTGGAACTGCACGAATTCCATATCCTGCAGCGGCAGGCCGGCGCGCAGCACCATGGCGTTGCCGTCGCCCGTGCAGGTATGGGCCGAGGTGGCCGAGAAGTAGGCGCGGCCATAGCCGCCGGTGGCGAGGATTACCTGCTTGGCGCGGAACCGGTGGATGGTGCCGTCATCCATCTTCAGCGCCACGATACCGCGGCAGCGCCCGTCCTCCATGATCAGGTCGAGGGCGAAGAACTCGATGAAAAACTCGGTCTTGGCTCGCAGCGCCTGACCATAAAGCGTGTGCAGGATCGCATGGCCGGTGCGGTCGGCGGCCGCGCAGGTACGCTGGGCCGTACCGTTGCCGTAGTTGGTGGTCATGCCGCCGAAGGGGCGCTGGTAGATCTTGCCTTCCTCGGTGCGGGAAAAGGGCACGCCCCAATGCTCGAGCTCGTAGACCGCGGCCGGCGCGTTCTTACACAGGTACTCGATGGCATCCTGGTCGCCGAGCCAGTCCGACCCTTTGACGGTGTCGTACATGTGCCAGCGCCAATCGTCCGGCCCCATGTTACCGAGCGAGGCCGAAATGCCGCCCTGGGCCGCCACCGTATGCGAGCGGGTGGGGAACACCTTGGTGATGCAGGCGGTGCGCAGGCCCGCCTGGGCGCAGCCCACGGTGGCCCGCAAGCCTGCGCCGCCTGCCCCCACCACCACCACGTCGAAGCTATGGTCGGTGATCGGGTAAGCCGGCCCGGATGACGCGCCGTTGGTGCCGTTGGTGGCCATGGTCAATCCCTCGAGGGCGCTCGTGCGATGCGGCGCGCCGCGTTGTTCCAGATCAGATGAAGCTCAGCCGCAGCACCGCGTAGACGCAGGCGACACCAAGCGCGATGGCGAAGAACAGATTGGCCGCGAGGCTCCATTCCTTCAGCCGCTCGCCATGCAGATAATCCTCGATGATGGTCCGCATGCCCAGTTGCATATGGTAGAGGCTGGTGCCGACCACCAGCAACAGCGTGATGCTGGCCAGGGGGTGCGCCATCGTGGCATGCACCTCGTCGTAGCCACGCCCCACCATCGACAACACCAGCCACACGAAGGCGATCGTCAGCGGCACCAAGGCCAGCGACGTGAGCCGCATGTGCATGACACCGCTGGTGCCGGACTTGGCCGAGCCAAGGTAACGGATGCGCTTGGCTTCGTTCTTGGCATGCCGTGGATTGTCGCTCATCGCACCCTCCTCAACGCAACGCGAAGGCCGCAACCCACACAATCACGGTCAGCGCGACGCCGCCGATCAGCGTGCCTTGCGCCAACCACTCGCGCTCGGGATGCGTCATGCCCCAGCCGGCATCCCACAGGAAATGCCGGATGCCGCCGAGCAGGTGGTGAAACAACGCCCAGGTAAAGCCGAGCAGCACCAGCTTGCCCAGGATGGAGTCGAGGAACCACGCCACGGTCGCAAAGGACCCGGGGCCACCCGCCAACGCGATGAGGAACCAGGCGAGCAGCAAGGTCCCGGCATAAAGCGCGATGCCGGTGATGCGATGCACGATCGACATCATCATGGTCAGCATTGGCCGGTAGATGCCGAGATGCGGCGACAAGGGACGCTGATGCCGGACCGGGGCCGCGGCGGGCCCGGAAAGATCGGCCATTCGGATGCCTCATGGTGAAAACATGGAACTGATATAAGGAAGACCGGGGTCGCACAACCGGAACGGGACAGCCGCGACGCTGGAGCGCGTTCGTCGCATGGCGAAACTGCGGCGGCACCCGGGCTCGCGCCGAACCGCAATCCATGTCACAAGCCCGGGCCTAACCGGAGCCTCACCATGACGTCCACGGCTGCTCCAGCCGCCCCCGGCTTCGTCGACACGGTCGATCTCGCCCAGTTCGAGCGGCTCGGCCGCGACTGGTGGGACGCACGCGGCCCGATGGCACCGCTGCACCGGCTCAACCCGACCCGCCTTCGCTACATCCGGCAGACCGTCGCGGCGCATTTCCCGCAGGCGGTCGGCGGCGACACCGAGCGCGGCACCCTGCCGCTGGCGGGGTTGTCGGTGCTCGACATCGGCTGCGGTGGCGGCTTGTTGGCAGAACCGTTGACCCGGCTCGGCGCCCGGGTCACGGCCGTCGATCCCGGCGCCAGCAACGTCGAAGTCGCCCGCTGGCACGCGGAGCTCGGCGGACTGACAATCGACTACCGGGTGGCGACGATCGAAGACCTCGATCAGGCCGGCGCGCATTTCGACGTGGTGATCGCCTCCGAGGTGGTGGAGCACGTGCTCGATCAGCCGGCCTTCATGGCGACCGCGTCGCGCCTCGTGGCGCCGGGCGGCCTGCTGCTCGCTTCGACGCTCAACCGCACGGCGAAAAGCTTCCTGCTGGCCATCGTGGGGGCCGAATACGTGCTCGGCTGGCTGCCGCGTGGCACGCACCGCTGGGAGCGCTTCGTACGGCCCTCCGAGCTGGCGCGCTGGATCGAGGCGGCGGGCCTCCGCCCGATCGGTCGGGCCGGGATGGTGTTCGATCCGCTGCGCGACGGCTGGCGCCTCGGGCGCGACACGGACGTCAATTATTGGCTCGCGGCCGCCCGACAGCGTTGAGCGCCATCAGCGCGCCGCCCGCCACCAATCCCCAGAACGGCGCCCCGATGCCGAAGAAGCTCGCGCCCGAAGCGGTGACCAGGAAGGTGACGCCGACCGGGATGCGGTGTTCGGCGTCGGCCAGCGCCGTGGCGAGGGCGCCCGCGAAGCTACTGACAAGCGCGAGGCCCGCCACGGCCGCGATCAGCGCCTTCGGCGACACCTCGATAAAGGCCGTGGTCACGCCGGCAAAAAGCCCAAGCACAAGATAAGCGAGGCCCGCCACCACGGTGGCGTAATAGCGCCGGTTCGGGTCGGGGTGGGCGTCGGGCCCGGCGCAGAGCGCCGCCGTGATGGCCGCGAGGTTGACCGGAGGACCGCCGAACGCCGCCGTGACGGCGCCCCCGAGCCCCGTGCCGACGAACACGGGCCCGACCGGCGGCGCAAAACCATTCGAGCGCATCACCGCCAACCCCGGCACGTTCTGGGACGCCATGGTGACGATGAAGAGCGGTACCGCCAGGGTGCCGATGACGGTCGGCGACCAGCGGGGCCACACGAACACCGGATGCGGCCACACATCCGCGAGGGCGCCGGGCGGCACCGCGGTGACGGTCACGACGATCGCCACCGTGACCAGCAGCGCCACCGGGATCGCGTAGGGGCGGGCGAAGCGAAGCGCCAGCGCCCAGGCCAGCACGATCGGCAGCGTCAGGGCGGGCTGCGCCACCGTCGCATGCACCGGCGCGAGACAGATCTCGAACAGGATGCCGGCCAGCATGGCTCCTGCCAGACCGACCGGGATCGACGACACGAGGCGCCCGAAGGCCGACCACAGCCCTGCCAGCACGATCAGCGCGACCGCCACCAGGAAGGCGCCCGTGGCCGCCGGAAAGCCGCCCGCCACCGGCCCTGTGGCGATCAGCAACGCCGCGCCGGGCGTCGACCAGACGATCGAAATGGGCTGCTTCCAAACAAACCCATACACGATCGCCAGGGCGCCCTGCACGACGCAAAGGATGAACAAGCCCGAAGCGGCTTCGGCCGGCGTGGCGCCGACGCTGCGCAAGCCCTGCAGGATGATGGCGAAGGTGCTGGCGAAACCGACCAGTGCGGCCAGAAGGCCGGTCGACAAGGGTTGCAGCCAGGAGGCGGCGGCGCGGGGCGCACCGAAAGAACTGGGCAAGGGAACGGACACCCCGATTGTGGGAACGGCGCGGCCGATCCGGGCGAAAAGCGGTCAGCCGGCGCAGCGGCGCAGAATGCGGCAGCCGAGCGAGCCCGGTCCCAGATCGAGCTTTTCCACCGTGACGTCCACCCCCGCGACGCGCGGATGGGCGAGAATCATGCTGGCCACATCCTCCGCGATGGTTTCGACCAGCGCCACATGGGCGATCGTGGCCCGGGCGATGGCATCGGTGATGAGATCATAGGTCACGACATGGCGCATGTCGGCGGCGCGATCGCTCACCCGGGCCACCTCGGCCTCCACCGTGAAGCGCACGCGCTGGGGCGCGCGTTCGTGCCGATAGGCCCCGAGCGGAATCGACACCACCCAATCGCGCAGGAAGATGCGGTCCGGCACTGTTGCGGCCGCGCCAGGGTCCGAGCCCGGCACCACCGTGGCGTCGGCCACGAGGGCGCGGGCGGTGCGAACGCGCTCGGGTATGATCGTCCCGGCCGCGCCCCCGTCCTGACGCAGCAGATCACCGAACACCAGGGCGTCGGGCGCGAAAGCCAGCAGGCGGGGCACGTCCGGCGCCTCCATGGTGCCCGAATACGCCAGGCCGAGCCCGAGGGCCCGCGCCTGCCGGCGCTGCGCCTCGAGGCTTGCGATGGCGGTCCCGGCCAGCAGGCGTCCGGGGCCGGCACCCCCGTCGACCAC
>NZ_JARPVX010000077.1:0-19521 GCF_033947565.1 Lichenihabitans sp. Uapishka_5 | reverse complement strand
CCCTGCCGGGCCAGGCTCAACGGCTCGCGGCCGTGTTGCGGCAGCACCGCCGCGGCGGCCCGCGGGCGCTCAACCTCGGCGACGGACGGGACCGGCATCGGGTCGGGATAAGGGTTCGACAAAGCCAGCATGGGGGAACTCAGTCTGCGGCCCGAAAGGCCGGAAAGGGGGCAAAGCCAGGTGGGCGGCCGGTGGGAAGGTCAGGCCGCCTCGGCGATGTCGACGGCTTCGGCCTCGTCGACCGGCTCGTCTTGGGCTCCGAGGCTGACCGCGCGCAGCGCCTCCACGGCGTCGCGGATGCCGGCCGTCATGCGCTCCATGCGGCGCGACCGGGTGCGGGCCGGCCTGCCCAGCGGTGCACTGACGCCGCAGCACCAGCGCGGTTCGGGTGCGGGATCCCGGTCCGATCCCGCCAGCAAGCGCGACATCAGGGTATCGATCGAGCAGCGCAGGGCGCCGCCGCGGCCGACGGGTTTCCAGGATGCGCTCCGTAGCGTCGCGGACCGGTCCCCCGGGGGCGCCCAACTGGCCAGGTGGCGGCGCAGACGGCGCGTCAGGGGCGCGGGGCAATGCAAGGCCACCTCGGTCAGCAGCGTGCCGTCGGGCTCGGGCTGGCTGGCCCAGACCGCGTACCAGCCGACCAGGTGGCCGTTCACCCGCTGGGTGGAAAGCCAGTCGGACACCCGGTCTCGCATCGCCGCTGCGGTCTCGGTCGCGTCCTGCTGCGACCCTGGCCGGGTCCGCAGGGTGAGAACCAGGTTGAGCGGATGGCCCTGCCGCCGGGCGAACCCGATGGCGCGGCGCATGTCGTCCCGCTGGGCCGTGTTGGGCTGCGTGGGGCGATTCACCGCCACCGCTTGCCGCGGCACAGCCTCGACGGCGGCAGGCTCGCGATCGATCACGACGGGGTTCAGGGCCGGTGGCTCCGCGAGACCGTAGTTATAAGGGCGCGCTTCGCCGATCCGCTGGGCCAGCAGGGCGGTGAATTCGCTCGGCGGCACCGGGAAGCCGAAGATATAGCCCTGCACCTGGTCGCACCCTTCGGCGCGCAGGAAGTCGAGCTGTTCCGCGGTTTCGACGCCCTCGGCGATGGTCACCATGCTGAGGCTCTGGCCGAGCGTGATCACCGAGCGCACGATGGCGCTCGACTTGTCGGTCTCGGCCACCTGGGTGATGAAAGACCTGTCGATCTTGATCTTGTCGAACGGGAAGCTGTTCAGGTAGCCGAGCGACGAATAGCCGGTGCCGAAATCGTCCATGGCGATGCGGACCCCGATGGCCTTCAATTGGGTCAGGGTCTCGAGCGCCGCCTGAGTGTCGTAAAGCAGCACGCCTTCGGTGATCTCGAGCTCCAGCCGGCCGGGCTCGAGACCGGTGTCGATCAAGGTTTGGCGCACCGCATCCACGAATTCCCGGTGCTTGAACTGCACGGCCGACACGTTGACGGCCATCATCAGCCCGGGCCACAGGGTCGCCTGGGCGCAGGCGGTGCGCAGCACCCAGTCGCCGATCGCCACGATCATGCCGGTTTCCTCGGCCAGCGGAATGAAGTCGTTTGGCGGGATCATGCCGCGCGTCGGGTGCGGCCAGCGCAGCAGCGCCTCGACCCCCATCAGTTCGTCGCCGGTAAGGGAGATCAACGGCTGGTAGTGCAACTCGAGCTCGTTCTTGACCAGCGCGCGGCGCAGGTCCTGCTCGAGCAGCTTCTTGGCCTGAAGCTCGGTGTCCATCGCGGATTCGAAGAACCGGAAGGTGCTGCGGCCGGCCTGCTTGGCGCGGTAGAGCGCCAGGTCGGCGTGGCGCAACAGCAGGTCCTGGCTGAGCCCATCGTCGGGCGACACCGCGACGCCGATGCTGATGCCGACGAAAAGTTCGCTGCCTTCCACCAGGAAGGGGGCCTTCATGTCTTCCAGCAGCCCGCGGCACAGGGATTCGACCTGGGCCGGGCCGTCGATCGACACCTGCACGATGGCGAATTCGTCGCCGCCGAGGCGTGCCACCGTGTCGAGCCCACGGATGCGGCTCTGCAGCCGGCGGGACAATTGTTGCAGCAGCACATCGCCGGCCGCATGGCCCAGCGTGTCGTTGACGTCCTTGAAATGATCGAGATCGAGGCACAGCACCGCCACCCGGGCCGCGTCGCGGGCCGCATTGGTGAGCGACACGGCGAGCCGATCCTTGAACAGCACCCGGTTCGGCAGGCCGGTCAGGGGGTCGTGCAGCGCCAGGTGGTTGGCGCGTTCCTGCGCCTCGACCTCGACCGTGACGTCCGAGGCGGTGCCACGGAAGCCTGCGAAGCCGCCGTCCGGCCCCAGGATGGCGCGTCCGGCGATGCGGCAGATGCGGCGCTGACCTTGTTGATCGACGTAGCAGCAGCGCAGGTCGCGGAAGTTCTCGTGCTGGGCCGTCTGATGGCGCAACTGTTGCCATCCATCCGTCGTGGTGTCGCTCGAGAAGAATTCCTGCAGCGACGTGCCAAGCAGGTCGTCGGCGCTGAGCCCGGTCGCGGCCGCGATGCGGTCCGACACATAGGTCAGCTTCAGCGCGTCGTCGGTTTCCCAGATCCAGTCCGACGAAGCTTCCGCAACGTCGCGGAAGCGCGCCTCGCTGGCCTCAAGGGTTGCCGCATAGGCCTTGATGGTGTCGGCCGAGTGCTGCAGCGCCAGCGCCGACCGGCGTGCGTCGCGCAGCACGAAGACCGCGAAGACCAGCATGCCGATCAGCACGCCGCCGAGCGGCGGCAGGATGGACCGCACCACCGCGATACCGGGCCGGTCGGGCAGCCATGCCAGAAAGCCGAGGGGCGTGCCCCCTGCTTCGACGAGCGGGATCGAGGCGGTGCCATCGCGCGGCTTGGTCGCGGTGAGGTGAAGGTCACGCAGCAGGTAGTTGCGCGAGATCTGCCCGAGCAAGGTGATATCCAGCCGGTCGACGAACACCATGATGGACCGCTGATCGGGCGGCGGGGCGTCGGCGGCGTTCGACGGCAGGATCGCGGATGCGCCCGCCACCACGAGGTCGCTACCCATCCGCATCACCCCGACGGCCGCAGGGCCCCCCTTGGCGGCCTCGGGCAGCAGCGCCGCGATGTCGGGCATCGCCGCCATGGCGTCGAACGCCACGGGCTTGCCTTCCTGGATGGCATAAACGGTTTCGCGCGTCGGCGAGAGCACGAAGGCCGTCTCGTAGCCGAGGCTGTTGAAGATGTTGGCCCCGACGTTGCCGTCGGTCGAGGCCCATTGGGTGTTGACCTTGGTGTGCAGGTTGTCGAAGGCGTCCTGCCAGACGGCGTAGTCCTTCAGGTTGCGGGCGACGTTTTCCCGCTTGGTCGCCATCGCGGTCTCGGCGAGGCTGATCGACAAGCGACGCGCCTCGGCATCCTGGCGCCGGGCCGTGATGAGCACGAAGGCGACCACGAGGACGATTGCGGCCACCACCAGAATGGTCAGGGGGAGCACAACCTGGCGGGCGAAGGTGTCGCTCTTCGCAGCGGGTTTTGAAGGTGTTTTGAGCGTCGGCATGGGGTCCACTTCGATCAGTGGAGGCACATGACCACGCGGGTCCTTACTCGAAAGTCGACGCCTCTCGGTTAAAACCGTCGTAAGTCAACGATCTGTAAAGACGACATGTCGGACTTCCTCTTCGACAGTCAGGACAAGATTGTCACGATTCACTATGGTGCCGAAGGGTAACTCGCTGATCTTTCGTCGAGAGACTTGGTGAGCCGGCGCGCTACTCTAGCGCTCGATATTCACTCAACCTCGACCATGGCGCGCGTCCGAGTGCCTTTCGACGACGCTGCCGGCGCGACCGCCGCAAGGGTGGTGGCCGCGCCGGGCTGACTCAGGGCTCGAGCCGCAGGACGATCGTGGCAAGCGGCGGGATCATCAGGCTGACGGATTGCGGGTTGCCGTGCGCCTCGACACCCTCGGTCGCCACCCCGTCGCCGTTGCCCACATTGCTGCCGCCATAATGGCCGGCGTCGCTGTTCAGCACTTCGCGCCAGTGGCCCGCCTTCGGGACACCGATGCGATAGCTCTCGCGCGGCACCGGCGTCATGTTGCTGACGACGAGAAGGTGGCTCGCATCGTCCGTCGTGCGCCGCACAAAGGCGAAGACGGAGTTCTTCGCATCGTCGACCACGGACCACAGGAAGCCCTGCGGGTCGCAATCGGTGGCGTGGAAGGCCGGCTCGTCGGCATAAAGCCGATTGAGGTCACCGACGAGGCTCTGCATGCCCTTGTGGTTCGGGTGGTCGAGCAGGTTCCAGTCGAGCGAGGCGTCGTGGTTCCACTCGGCCCATTGGGCGATCTCGCAGCCCATGAAGAGCAGCTTCTTGCCCGGGAAGGTCCACATCCAGGTATAATAAGCCCGCAGGTTGGCAAACTTCTGCCAGTCGTCGCCCGGCATCTTGCGGATCAGCGAGCCCTTGCCGTGCACCACCTCGTCATGGCTGAGCGGCAGCATGAAGTGTTCGGTATAGGCGTAGACCATGCCGAAGGTCAGGCCGTGGTGTTCATAGGCGCGGTACACCGGGTCGCGCTCCATGTAGTGGAGCGTGTCGTGCATCCACCCCATGTTCCACTTGAACGTGAAGCCGAGTCCGCCGTCCTCGACCTTGGCGGTGACGCCCGGCCAGGCCGTCGATTCTTCGGCGATCGTGATGGCACCGTCGTTGCGCTGGGCCACGACCGAGTTGAGGTGCTTGAACAACTCGACCGACTCGAGGTTCTCGCGGCCGCCGTGAACGTTCGGCACCCACTCGCCCTGCTTGCGGGAATAATCGCGGTAGAGCATCGAGGCCACCGCATCCACCCGCAGCGCGTCGACGTGGTAGCGATCGATCCATTCGAACGCACTCGCCAGGATGAAGCCCTTCACCTCGTTGCGGCCGAGGTTGTAGATCAGGGTGTTCCAATCCTGGTGGAAGCCTTCGCGCGGATCGGCATGCTCGTAGAGGGGCGTGCCGTCGAACTGGGCGAGGCCCCAGACGTCGGTCGGGAAATGGGCCGGCACCCAGTCGAGGATCACCCCGATATTGGCCGCGTGGCAGCGGTCGACGAGATACGCGAAATCCTCCGGCGGACCGAAGCGGCCGGTCGGCGCGAAAAGCCCGAGCGGCTGGTAGCCCCAGGAGCCGCCGAACGGATGCTCCATGATGGGCAGGAACTCGATGTGGGTGAAGCCCATGCCCTGCACGTAGGGGACGAGCCGCTCCGCCATTTCGCGCCAGGTCAGCGAGCGGTTGCCGTCCTCCGCGATGCGCAGCCAGGAAGCGGGATGCACCTCGTAGACCGAGATGGGGGCGTCGAGCCCCTGCCGCTTGGCGCGGCCCGCCATCCAGGTGCCGTCGGTCCATTCATAGGGGTCCGACCGTGCCACGATCGAGGCGGAACCGGGCGACGGCTCGGCCGCACGGGCCACCGGATCGGCCTTCTGGGGCAGCACCGACCCGTCGGGACCGACGATCTCGTATTTGTAGCGGGCACCCGGACCCAGATCGGGCATGAACAATTCCCAGATGCCGGCCTGCTGGCGCAGCCGCATCGGGTTGCGACGACCATCCCAGGAATTAAAGTCGCCCACCACCGACACGCGTCGGGCATTGGGGGCCCAGACCGCGAAGCGCACGCCCGCCACCCCTTCGACGCTCATCGGCTGCGCGCCGAGGCAGCGGCCGAGCTCGTAATGGGTGCCCTTGCCGATCAGGTGCAGGTCGAGGTCGCCGAGCAACAGGCCGAAGCCATAGGGGTCGGCGACCTCCTGTTCGGCTTCGGGCCATTGTATGCGGAACCGGTAGGGGCCGGAGCCGCCGACCGGCCCGGCGAAAAGCCCGGCTCCATGGGCCAGCGCCAGGGTGCCGAGCAGCGCCCCATCCTCGCGCGCCAGCACCTCGACGGCTTTGGCACCGGGGAAGAAGCCGCGCACCACGCGGGTGTCGCCCACCTGATGGGGGCCCAGCACCGCGAAGGGGTCGCCATGGCGCCCTTCCGCAATGGCCTGGGCGGCCTCATGGCTGGTGCCCATCAACGGATCGGTAGCGGCCATCACGCGCGTCCTTCCCGGCCCGTGAGCCGTTCCACGATGTTGAGGAGGCCGCGCAAGGGGATCATCACCCAGTGCGGCCGGTTGGCGAGCTCGTAGCTGACCTCATAGGCGGCCTTCTCGATCAACATCAGATCGAGCAGCGAGCCCTGGCTGCGGTCGTCCGAGGCCGCAGGGTCGATGCCGGCAGCCTCGCGGTAGCTTTCGAGGAACATGTCGGTCGCCTGACGCCGGAAGTCGCGCAGCAGGTCATTGCGGCGTTCGCGCACCGGTTGCGCGCTCGCATCCTCGTCCGGGCGGCGCACGGATGCGACCGCATAATCGATCGAGCGGATCATGCCGGCCACGTCGCGCAGCGGGCTGCCCTTGGCGCGCCGTTCGGCAAGCGGCCGCACCGGCTCGCCCTCGAAGTCGATCAGATAGGCGTCGTCCTGGCTGACCAGCACCTGACCGAGGTGGAAATCGCCATGCACGCGGGTCAGGGTGGAGCCGAGACCGAGGCCCGCGAGATGGTCGACGAGGTCGAGCATCGCCTGCCGCTTGCCGAGCAGCGCCTCGACCTCCGGCTTGTCGTCGGCCGCGAGCGTCGCCAGCTGGGCGGCAAGCCCGTCGAGCGCCGCTTCGACTTCCCGACGGATGCTGGCCGTCCAGGCCGCGACGGTCGCGGCATCGGCCTCGACCGGCGCGAAATCCGGGTTGTCGGTCGGCTGCGCCAGGGCGTGGTGCAGTTCGCCCAGGCGCCGGCCCACGGTGGCGATGAAGAAACGGATCGACTGGAAGTCGGCGGCTTCGGCATCGGCGGTCAGCACCGTGTCCTCGACGGCGCGCTTCAAGCCGTCCAGCACCCAGGTCCAGGCATCGCCCTGGTTGGCGATCACGCCTTGGGCGATGGCCAGCGTGTGAGGCGTGCCGTCGGGGCCGACCCGCACGATCTCGCCCAGCAGCGGGGCCGTATTGGCGTAACCCACATCGGTGAGATAGCGCGTCATCTCGGCTTCCGGGTGGATGCCCGGCACCACGCGGCGGATCAGCTTCACCATCGCGATGGCGCCGACGATGGCCGAGGAATTCGACTGTTCCCCGGTCAGCCAGCGGATCTTGGCCTCGTCGATGGCCGACAGCTCGATGGCGTCGAGCCGCTCGGTCTTGCGCGACACGATGGCGCCGCCGCCCGGAATGTCGAGCTTCGCGCCTTGCTTGCAGCCGCGCAGGATGCCGCGCGGCGCAGCCTCGAGCGCGAAGCCGTCCGTCAGGTAGCCGACCTGGCGGCCGCGCCGCACGCGGGCGAGCGCCACCTGGGTGGCATAGGAGGACATTTCCGGCCCTTCCCAGACGATGCCGGCCGGCATGTTGTAGCGGTCGGTGCGGTTGGGCGTCTCCACCTCGATCTCGATGAGGAAGAGTTCGGGGTTGTTCGGCAACGCCACCGCATAGGTGAGCCGCGCCGCCGTGATGGTTTCGTTCTTGGCCGCGTACCAGCGCCGCAGCGGCAGGTATTCGGGCAGCAGCTGGCCGAGGATCGTGGCCGTGTGCTTTTCGCCCAGCAGCTCGCGCACGCTGTCGCGCACCACCAGCGTCTGGAATTCCGGCAGCTGCTCGCCGCCGGCCCTGTGCCAGGACGGCGCCTTCGAATCGGCCATCAGGCCGAGCCAATAAAACCCGTAGGGCGGCAGCGTCAGCAGGTAGCTGAGCTTGCCGATCGGCGGGAAGGCAGTCGGGCCGGACAATTCGACCGGCACGCGGCCCTCATAGGCCGCGAGGTCGAGTTCCACCGCCTGCGGGGTGCGGGACAGGTTGGCGACGCACAGGATGGTGTCGCCGTCATATTCCCGCAGATAGGCCAGCACGCGTCGGTTGCCGGGATACAGGAATTTCTGCGTGCCGCGTCCGAAGGCCTGGTGGTTGCGGCGCAGCAGCAGCATGCGGCGCATCCAGTTCAGCAGCGAATGCGGGTCGCGCTCCTGCGCCTCGACGTTGACGGCCTGGAAGCCGTAGAGCGGGTCCATGATGGGTGGCAGCACCATCGAGGCCGGGTCGCCGCGCGAAAAACCGCCGTTGCGGTCGACCGACCATTGCATCGGCGTCCGCACGCCGTCGCGGTCGCCGAGATGGATGTTGTCGCCCATGCCGATCTCGTCGCCGTAATAGATCACGGGCGTGCCGGGCATCGACAGCAGCAGGCCGTTCATCAGCTCGATGCGGCGGCGGTCGCGTTGCAGCAGCGGCGCGAGGCGACGCCGGATGCCGAGGTTGATGCGGGCCCGGCGGTCGGCCGCATAGGTGTTCCACAGGTAGTCGCGTTCCTCATCCGTCACCATCTCGAGCGTCAGCTCGTCGTGGTTGCGCAGGAAGATCGCCCATTGGTTGGTTTCGGGGATCTCCGGCGTCTGCCGCATGATGTCGGTGATCGGGAAACGGTCTTCCTTGGCGATCGCCATATACATGCGCGGCATCAGCGGGAAATGGAACGCCATGTGGCATTCGTCGCCGTCGCCGAAATATTGCTGGGTGTCCTCGGGCCACTGGTTGGCCTCGGCCAGCAGCATCTTGTTCTTGTAGGCGCTGTCGAGATCGGCCCGGATGGCCTTCAGCACGTCATGGGTTTCGGGCAGGTTTTCGTTGTTGGTGCCTTCGCGCTCGATCAGGTAGGGGATCGCGTCGAGCCTGAGCCCGTCGACACCCATATCGAGCCAATAGCGCATGACGCTGAGGACTTCGGCCAGCACCTTCGGGTTGTCGAAGTTGAGGTCCGGCTGGTGGGAATAAAAGCGGTGCCAGAAATACTGGCCCGCCACCGGGTCCCAGGTCCAGTTCGACTTCTCGGTGTCGAGGAAGATAATGCGGGTTTCGGGGAATTTCTGGTCGTCGTCCGACCACACGTAGAGGTCCCGCTCGGGCGAGTCCTTTTCGGCTGCGCGGGCTGCCTTGAACCAGGGATGCTGGTCGGAGGTGTGGTTGATGACGAGCTCGGTGATGACCCGGATGCCGCGCTCATGGGCGGCCTGCACGAAGGCCTTGAACTCGTCGACGCTGCCGTAATCGGGGCTGACGTCGAGGTAGTCGGCGATGTCGTAGCCGTCGTCCTTGCGGGGCGACGGGTAGAAGGGCAGCAGCCAGATGGCGTTGACGCCGAGGTTGGCGATGTAGTCGAGCTTTTCGTGCAATCCGGCGAAGTCGCCGATGCCATCGTTATTGGCGTCGAAGAACGACTTGATGTGCAGCTGATAGATGACGGCATCCTTGTACCACAGCGGATCGTCGGCCAGCTGGGCCACGGGTTCGAGCGTCATCGTCAAGCACCTCTGGTGGCGCCGAGGCGCCAGATGGAGAAAGGCAACCCGCCATTCGGATCGAGGCGGATGCGTTGATGTTTGCCGGTCCAGGCGAAGCGAGCGCCGTTCATCAGGTCGTCGACCCCGATCGTGGCGCCGTCGTGCAGCCCGAACTCGTAGAGCGGCAGCTCGATATCGGCTTCCTGGGCCTGGGTGGGATCGAGATTGATGGCGATCAGCAGGACGTTGTCGCGCCCCGGGGTCTGCTTGGTGAACAGCAGGATGTTGTCGTTATAGGCCGGGCGGAAGGCGACGCCGAGATGGGAATGCAAGGCCGGGTTGTCGCGGCGGATGCGGTTCAGCTGGCCGATCTCGGCGATGATGTTGCCCGGCCGGTCCCAGTCCCAGGCCGTCAGCTGGTACTTCTCGGAATCTGCATATTCCTTGCGCTTGGCGTCGGGCCGGCCTTCGCAAAGCTCGAAGCCGCTGTACATGCCCCACAGGCCCGACAGCGTGGTGGCGAGCGCGGCGCGGATCAGGAAGCTTTGCCGCGGCGCGTCCTGCAGGAAATCCGGGTTGATGTCGGGCGTATTGACGAAGAAGTGCGGCCTGAAGAAGTCCTTCGGCGCTGTCGTGGTGAGCTCAACCAGATAATCGGTCAGCTCCTGCTTGGTGTTGCGCCAGGTGAAGTAGGTATAGGACTGCGAATAACCCACCTTGGCCAGGCGGTAGGTCACCTTCGGCCGTGTGAAGGCTTCGGCCAGGAACACCACATCCGGGTGTTGGCTGCGGATGTCGGCGATGCACCATTCCCAGAACGGGAAGGGCTTGGTGTGGGGGTTGTCGATGCGGAAAAGCTTGACGCCCTTCTCGGCCCAGAACAAAAGCGTGTCGCGCAGCGTCACCCACAGGGACGGCTTGGCGCCTTCCTTGAAGAAATCGACGTTGACGATGTCCTCGTAACGCTTCGGCGGATTTTCGGCGTAGCGGATCGAGCCGTCCGGGCGCCAATCGAACCATTCCGGATGTTGCTTCAGCCAAGGGTGGTCGGGCGAAGCCTGGATGGCGAAGTCGAGCGCCAGCTCGAGGCCATGGTCGGCCGCAGCCAGCCGCAGTCGCTCGAAATCCTCGAAGGTGCCGAGTTCGGGATGGATGGCGTCGTGGCCGCCCTCGGCGGCGCCGATCGCATAGGGGCTGCCGGGATCGTCGGGGCCGGGGGTCAGCGTGTTGTTGCGGCCCTTGCGGTTGATGCGGCCGATCGGGTGGATGGGCGGGAAATACAGCACATCGAAGCCCATGCCCTTCACATAGGGCAGGCGTGCGATCACGTCGTCGAAGGTGCCGTGCCGGGTGACGTCGTTGCTCATCGAGCGCGGAAACAGTTCATACCAGCTGGCGAAGCCGGCCGCCTTGCGCTCGGCATCGATCGGGAAGGGCTCCGTCACCAGCCGGAACGGCCGCGGGTCGGCGGCCGCCATGATGGCGGCGGTTTCGGGCGCCATCAGGACGCCGAGCCGGGCGCCGTCGTCGGCACCCTGCAGGCGGTCGAGGATGGGCCGAAGCGCGTCGCTGCCGGGGCCGCCCACCGCGGCGATCCGCTCGACCAGCAACCGCCCTTCCTCAAGCTCCAGCCCGACGTTGATGCCGGCTTCGTGCTTCTTGGTCAGTTCATATAGGAACACCCCGAACTCGTCGCGCCAGGCCTCAACGGTGAATTCATGCCGGCCCATGCGGTCGAGCGGCATGTCGGCCGTCCAACGATCGTTGCCGAGGTGGCGCATCCGGCGCTCCTGCCACGCGTCCTCGTCGGCGGCGCGCCATTTCAGCGCCACCGCCATCACGTCATGGCCTTCGGCGAAAGCATCGGCTTCCACACGCACCACCTCGCCGACGATGCGCTTGGCCGGGAATGCGCCGTCGTCGACCGTGGGCGTCACATTGTCGATGATGAAGCGCGGCGCCGTCACGGCCTTGGTCTCGCTCAGGCCGAGCGAGGCGGGGTCGAGGATCACCGGGCGGCCGGCGCTGCCTTCCAGCACCCGCACCTCGGCCGGGCGCAGCCGCAGGCTGTTCTCCGGGCTGAGCGCCGGGCCGGACCCAAGCACGTCGTGGAACGGCAGGTATTGGCCGATCTCGGAGGAAAAGGCGGCGGCCGCCAGCACGTCCGGGTGGTCGAGCGACGGATTGACCAGCACCAGCCGGGCGGCACTCCCGCCGGCGGTGCGCAGCACGGCCGTCAGCGGCGCGCCACCGCCGGCGAGGAGCCGCATGTCGGCCGTGCCGAAGCGGCCACCCTCGCGGGCCACGAAGCTGTTGGCGGCCCGGATGGCCGGACCGAGATCGAAATGCGGGCGGGCCTGCAGGGCCGCAAAGGTTTCGCGGGCGGCGCCGACTGCCGGCACCGGCTCCCGGGCGCCATATTCGAAGCCCATCGGGATCATCAACCCATCCCCGAGCGTCGCCGCCACCCAGAGCGCGCGCTCCGACCGGCGTTCGGTGATGCGGTTGCTGTCGAGCGACTGGGCCAGGCGCACGTCGAAGGGCGCTTCCGGAAACGCGATGGATCCGCCGAGGGCCCGCAACCGGTCATGGTCGTCGACCAGCCAGCCGGCCCGGCAATCCCACCAGCGCAGCGACGAAAAGGCGCCGTCGAAGCCGATGCGGGCGAGGCCGTCGAGCGTGTCGGCCGCCACCCCGGGCGTCCAGGCCAGGAAGCGGGCCGTGGGGGCCGCAGCCTTCAGGGCCGCCCAGACGGGTGTCGGCACGGCGGACACGTTGAGGGCCCGGAAACCCGCCACACCGGCGGCCATCAGGGTGGCCACATAGGCGGCGAACCGTTCGGTGGCGCGCTCGGCCTCCTCCCGGTAGGGCACCGTGGCGCTTTGGCGCGAAGCGGGCGGCACGCGCGGGTCGAGCGCGTCGGCACCACGGCCGACCGTCAGGCCGATCTCCTGCAGCAGCGGGCTATCGGCCGCCACCCGGTCGACCACGAGGTCGACCATCAGGCTCAGCCCGCGGTCCCGCGCCTGACGGGCGATGCCGGCCACGGCGCCGTCGAGGTCATGGCCAAGGGCCGGGTGGGCCTGCGACAGGCCGAAGGGCAGCAGCAGATTGCCGCTCGGCCCCGGCCCGCTCGGCGGCGAGATCATCACGGTGTCGAACCCGAGGCCCGCGGCCGCGTCGAGGATGGTCGGCCATTGTTGCGGTCCCGCCACGAGCGACAAGGGCACGTAATAGATCCGGGGTGCTGGCGCGACAGGCTGCGGCGCCATTCCGGTTTCGACGGGCTTGCCCTGATCGAAGCTGCGCGCCGGCATCGCCTGCACCATGAAGAACCCCTTAGCGCTGTGGTCCGGGGCCCACACGGCCCGTCGCTTGATGCCCGGAACCGAATCAGCCGTCCATCCCGGGTTACCACGGGAGCTAGGGCACGGGGCACGGCTGTCCACTCCGCCAGGGGGGTGCGGCCGCGCACAAAATTGCCTTGACGGATGCCGCGTTCCCGCTGGTCGCGCGGCTTGCGGCGGGCGAATCGTTTGGCTATGGGCGGCAGGTGGGCACCGCCCAAAGCCAAACAGGAAGCGGACGCCCGCCATGACAGCTCGGATCCTGCAGCCCGGCGACACGGTCGGCATCCTGGGCGGCGGCCAGCTCGCCCGCATGCTGGCGCTGGCGGCCGCCGAACTTGGGCTGAAGGTGCATGTGTATGCCCCGCCCGGCGACAATCCGGCTTTCGAGGTGGCGGCCGCCTCGACGCTCGGCGCCTATGAGGATGCGGAGGCCCTGGCGCGCTTCGCGCGTGCCGTGTCGGTCGTCACCTACGAGTTCGAGAACGTGCCGGCCGACACCGTTGCGGCCATCGCGCCGCATTGCCCGGTACGTCCCAACGGCCATGCGCTGGCGATCACCCAGGATCGCCTGCTCGAGAAGCGCTTTCTGCGCGACCTCGGCCTGCCGACGGCGCCTTTCGCGGCCGTCGACGGCTCCGACGATCTCGGGCGCGCCGTCGAGACGCTTGGCCGTCCGGCGATCCTGAAAACGCGTCGCTTCGGCTACGACGGCAAGGGGCAGATCGTGCTGCGCGACGGCACCGACCTCGTGGCGAGCGGTCGCGACATCGGCGGGCCCGCCATCCTGGAAGGCTTCGTGCCCTTCGGCCGCGAAGTGTCGGTGGTGGCGGCGCGGAGCCTCGACGGCGCCTTCCAAGCCTTCGACCTGTGCGAGAACCGCCATCGCGACGGCATCCTCGACACCACGAGCGTGCCGGCCACCGTGGCGCCCGACACGGCGGCGGAAGCCATCGCGATGACGCGGCGCATCGCGGAAGCACTCGATTATGTGGGGGTGCTGGCGGTCGAGATGTTCGTGGTGCCGGGCCCGGACGGCGCCGAAACCCTGATGGTGAACGAGATCGCGCCGCGGGTGCACAATTCCGGCCATTGGACGAGCGACGGCGCCGTCACGTCGCAATTCGCCCAGCAGATCCGCGCCGTTTGCGGCTGGCCGCTCGGCGACACGGCGCGCTTCGGCACCGTCCTGATGCAGAACCTCATCGGCGACGACGCGGCCGGCTGGGCCCGGCATCTCGCCACGCCCGGCGCCTGCCTCCACCTTTACGGCAAGGCCGAAGCGCGACCGGGTCGCAAGATGGGCCACGTCACGACCGTCACGCCGTTCCGGGCCGACTGAGATCCGGCGGGAAAACTTCTCGGGAACCCAAACCGCCGCTCCGCGAGTTGGTCATCGCATAAGCGAAGCCGAAGCTTGGAGTGGCTCGACCCCCGGGCCCGAGGCCAACAAAGGAGGACGGCGATGATCCGCCAAACCACCATTCTGGCGACCCTGCTGGTCGGCCTGTCGTCGGCGTCCGTTTGGGCGCAGTCGAGCGCGGTTGCGCCCACCACGACGGGGCCGGAGGTCGAGGCCTGTCAGGCATCCGGCCTGATCGCCCTCAAGGAACGCTCCCCGGCCATCCACGACGTGGTGTTCGAGCCCGACACGCTGTCGATCACCAAGGCCGACACCAGTGTCGGCGACATCAAGGTCAAGACCGTGGTGCTCGGCCTCGCCGACATCCAGACCGGCAAGAAGGATAAGCCGCACCAGTTCGTTTGCCTGATCGGCGAAAAGGGCAAGGTGCTGCTGACCTTCTTCACCGAGAAGTAGAGCTTTCAACCCCTAACAAGGAGAACAATCATGGATTCGGATCGCATCAAGGGCGCCGCACAGGACCTCGGCGGCAAGGTTCAGGAAGCCGCCGGCAAGGTCTTCGGCGACACCTCCACCCAGACCGAAGGTCTTGTCCGTCAGGTGGCCGGCAAGAGCCAGAACATTTACGGCCAGGCCAAGGACGCCGTCAGCGACGTGGCCGACCAGGCGACCGACTATGCCAACCAGGCCTATCGCGCCGCCGGCCCGCAGGCCGAGCGTGGCACGCAGCTGGTCCGCGACCGGGTCGGCGACAACCCGCTGACCGCCGTGATCCTGGCCGGCGCCATCGGCTATCTCCTGGCGCTGGCGATCCACGGCCGCAACTGAGCCTAACGCGCCTGAGGCGGTTCGACCACAAAGGGCAGCCTCCGGGCTGCCCTTTCACAGTCAAAGGCAGCTTCAGGGCTGGTCTTGGGTGTCCGTGACGGCCCGCAGCTCGCGGGCCAGGGCCGTGAGGCTGGTGACACCCTTGCTCATCACCTGATTGGCGCTCTGCAGCCGCTTGCGGTCATGGCGCGTCAGGTCGCGCGCCGTCAGCACGATCACCGGCACATCGGCGCGGCCCGGCATGGCCCGAAAGGCTTGCAGGAATCCGAAGCCATCCAGCACCGGCATCTCCAGATCGAGCAGCACCACGCGGGGCGCCACCTCGGCCGCGAGGGCCAGCGCCTCCTGGCCGTTGGCGGCCTCGATCACGCTCCAATTGTCACGCTCCAGCACCGCTCGCAGGTGGTGGCGGCTGTCGGCATCGTCGTCCACCACCAGGATGGCGCCGTCCTGGTGGCGGAAGCGGTCCATCACCTGACGGAAGCGATCCCATTTGACCGGCTTCATCACGTAGTCGGAGGCGCCGAGCGAGGTGGCGAGGCCGCGCTCGTCCAGGAAGGTGACCATGATGACCGGCACGTCCGCCACGGCCGGGTCGTTCTTCAACGCGCTCAGCACCGACCAGCCGTCGATGCCCGGCATGGTGACGTCGAGCAGGATGGCGCGCGGTGCAATCTCGCGCGCCAGCCGCAGCCCCGTGGCACCATCGGCCGCGACCGCGGCCCCAAACCCTTCCCGATGCAGGAACCGGGTCATCAGGTCCCGTTGGGCGGGGTCGTCGTCGATCACCAAAACGGTGCCGTGCGGCCCCGTCGATAAATCGCCGCCGGTGCCGTCGGGCAGGTCGGCCGCGCCATCGCCCGTCTCGGCCGGCTGCTCGTCCGGCACCTCGGCCGGCAGATAGATCGTAAAGGTACTGCCCTGGCCCGGCGCGCTGTCGACCGACAGGTCGCCGCCCAGCATCGACGCGAAGGCCTTGCTGATCGACAGGCCGAGGCCCGTGCCGCCGAAGCGGCGCGTCGTCGAACTGTCGGCCTGCTGGAAGCGCTGGAACAATTTTGCCAGCTGTTCCTCCGTCATGCCAATGCCGGTGTCGGCCACCCGGAACACCAGCCAGTCGCCGGTGCCGCCGCCGGCGAGCCGCAGCGCCGACAAGGTGACGGTGCCACCCTCGGTGAACTTGGAAGCGTTGCTGAGCAGGTTCAGCAGGATCTGCTTCAGCTTGGTAATGTCGGTCCGCATGTCGCCGAGGTCCGGCGCCATATGCAGATCGAGCGTGTTGCCCTTCTTGGTCACGAGGCTGCGCACCGTGGTGGCGACGTCGCGCGCCATCGCCTCGACCGGCACCGTTTCGGCGTAAACCTCCATCTTGCCGCTCTCGATCTTCGACAGGTCGAGCACGTCGTTGATGAGGCCGAGCAGGTGGCGCGCGTTGCTCTCGATCTTGGAGATGTCGCCTTCGAGGGCCTTGGTGTCCTCGCCCTCGGTGATCTCCTCGTTCAGCATCTCGGCATAACCGATGATGGCGGCGAGCGGTGTGCGGAGCTCGTGGCTCATGTTGGCGATAAAGGTGGATTTGGCGCGGTTGGCCTGTTCGGCCGCGTCGCGGGCGAGCGACAGGCGCTCCTCGGCCTCGCGCATGTCGGTGACGTCCGTGTTGGTGCCGAACCAACCGAGGAGCCGCCCGTGCGGATGCTCGGCATCGGCCCGGTCGTGGATCGGCAGCGCACGCGACAGGAACCAGCGATAGGTGCCGTCGCGCCCCCGCAGCGGAAAAGTGTCTTCCCAGCCCTCGCCGGCCGCAAAAGCTCTGTTGATGTGCTCGACGACCCGGTCGACGTGGTCGGGGTGGTGCACATGGCGCCAGCCCCACCCCTGCATGGCCTCGAAGTTTGTCCCGGTATAATCGTACCAGCGCCGGTTGTACCATTGGATGGCCCCGGCCGAGTCCGTCATCCAGGCCAGCTGGGGAATCGAGTCGGCCAGCGTGCGGAAGCGTGCTTCGCTTTCCCGCAGCGCTTCGCCGGCGCGCCGGCGCTCGGCGTCACGCTCGCGCGCCTGAGCCTCGTCGTCCGGACCCCGGGACGCTTCGGAGCGGTCGACGAAGATCACGATGCTGCCCGTCGCCGCACCGTCGGGCCCGAGGATCGGATAGGACGAATATTCGGCCACGAAGGCCGATCCGTCGCGCCGCCACAGCATTTCGTCGTCGAGCCGCACCGGCCGGCCGCTGGTGGCGGTATGCAGCAACGGGCAGGCCGCGCGCGGGAAGGGCGTACCGTCCGGCCGGGTGTGGTGGATCGCTTCGTGCATGTTGCGGCCGATGAGGTCGTCCGGGCTGCCATAGCCGAGGATGCGCAGCGCCGCGGCATTGATGAAGGTGCAGAGGCCCTCCTGGTCGATGCCGTAGACGCCGTCCTGCAAGGCTTCGACGAAGCTCAGATGCGGATCGGGCCGGGGGAGGGCGGTCATGGGGAGCTCTCGGGCGCCAAGGCGGGTGATGAAGCCTCTAGCATGTCCCGGCGCGCCGCGCGTCCTCTCCCCCGTGTCGATGATGGGAATCCCATGGAGACAAGATGCCGGATGGGCGGGCCGGCCCGATCGCGCTAGGTCTGCGCCCGATGACGACCTTCTTCACAGCCGACAGCCATTTCGGTGACGCCCATATCCTGCGCTACCGCGGCAGCCATTTCGCCGACCTCGAGGCCCATGACGAGGCCTTGGTGGCGCGCTGGAACGCCGTTGTCGGGCCGGAGGACGACCTGTGGCATCTCGGCGATTTCGCCGCGGGAGCCAGCCGCGAGCGATGCGGCGCGCTGTTCGAGCGGCTGCACGGCCGCAAGCGCCTCGTATGCGGCAACCACGACACCCGCCGGGTGCTCGAGCTGCCCTGGCTCGCCGTGGTGGACCACGCCCGCATCACGATCGAGGAAGACGGGATGTCCTGGCGGCTGTTTCTGGCCCACTACGCCCATCGGGCCTGGCCGGGCTTGTGGCGGGGCACACGCCACCTTTACGGCCACACCCACGGCACGCTGCCGGACACGACCTTGTCGTGCGACGTCGGCGTCGATGCTTGGGACTACCGGCCCATGACGCTTGCCGCGGTGGCGGCCCGGCAGGATGGCGCGACGCTGTTGCCCGAGGAACTAGCTCGTGACCGGGCATCGGCCCGTGACCGGGCGGCCCGCCCCGGTGCCGTGGCCGCAGCGCCGCCGCAAAGCGACGCCACATGCTAGTCCCAACCCATCCCTCGACGGGAAAGGATTGCTCGTGCTGATCGCCTTCGTGGCCGCAACGTTGTTTTGGGCCGGCGTGGCCCTTGTTCTGTCGCACCGGCAGGTCGTCCATGTGCTGGCCCATCGCGGGAACGTGCCGGCCGATTTCGAAGCCACGGTGACGCTCGCCGAACACCAGAAGGCGGCCGACTACACGGTGGCGCGCGAACGCCTCGCCCGCCTCGACACGATCCTCGACACCGCCGTCACCCTGGCCTGGGTGGGGGGCGGCATCGCGGCGCTGTATGGCGCCCTGGCCGGGGCGGTGCCGCCCTCGCTGACGCGCGGCGTCCTGTTTTTCCTGGCCACGATCGTCATCCGCAGCCTCGTCGGCCTGCCGCTCGACCTGTACCGGGTGTTCCGGCTCGAGGCGCGCTTCGGCTTCAACCAGACCACGCGCGGCACCTTCGTGGCCGACCGGCTGAAGGGCGCCGTCATCGGGCTCGCGGTGGCGGTGCCGTTGTTGTACGGCGCCTTGTGGGTGATGGGCCGCTTCCAGGGTTTGTGGTGGCTCTGGGCCTGGATCGTCCTGGTGGCCCTGATGGTCGTGGCCCCGGCCGTCTACGTGCGGTTGGTGGCGCCGCGCTTCAACCGCTTCCTGCCGCTCGAGGATGGCCCCTTGCGCGCCCGCATCGAGGCCCTGCTGGGGGAGGCCGGGTTCCGCTCGTCGGGCCTCTTCACCATGGATGCGTCGCGGCGCAGCACCCACGGCAACGCCTTCTTCATCGGCTTCGGCCGGGCCAAGCGCATCGTTCTGTTCGACACGCTGTTGAGCCGCTCGGGCACCGAGGAGGTGGCGGCCGTGGTGGCGCATGAGCTCGGCCATTTCCGGCACCGCCATGTGGTGTTCGGGCTGGCGCAGGGCGCCGCGACGCTGCTGGTGGGCCTCGCGGCCTTTGGCTGGCTGTGCCAGCAGCCCTGGCTGCTGGCCGGGTTCGGCATCGCCTGGCAGGACCATGCCCTCGATCTCTTCGTCTGCCTGCTGCTCGCCTCCGTGGTGGGGCCGCTGTTGACGCCCATCACCAACTGGATCTCGCGCCGCAACGAGTTCCAGGCCGACGATTACGCCCGGCGGGCCGTCGGGGCGACGCCGATGATCAGCGCCCTGACGGGCCTGGCGCGCGACAACGCCTCGACCCTGACGCCCGACCCGGTTTATGCCCTGGCGCATTATTCGCACCCGCCGGTGCCGGTGCGGGTGCGCCAGCTGCGCCGCGCCGCCGCGACAGCCTGACCGCAAGGAGTTCCGTTCCCATGCCCGCACTCGATGGAAAGGTCGCCTGGATCACGGGCGCCGGTAGCGGCATCGGGGCCGCCGGCGCCAGGGCCCTGGCGCGGGACGGTGCCATCGTGGTGCTGAGCGGCCGCCGGCGCGAGCCGCTCGAGGC
>NZ_JARPVX010000076.1:0-19612 GCF_033947565.1 Lichenihabitans sp. Uapishka_5 | reverse complement strand
GAACCGGCACGGGCGCCAGCCCGGCGGGTGGCGTCGGCGGCGGTCCGGCCGGCTCGGGGACGGCAAGCGGACTGCGGCCCAACACCGCCTCGGGTAAGCCCAATGGGTCGAAGCCGGCGCCCATGCAGGCCAATGGCATCCGCAAGGTCCAGTAGGCCGGGGCTGCCCGCAAAGCGGTTGCATCGAGCCCCAACTTCGTGAACGGTCTTGGGGGGACCGGGATATGCCTGCGTGCCTGCTTTGTTCGGGATCGATTGCCGCGTACCGGGCCCATGAGGGTCGCCCCGAGCGCGCGGTGCTTCGCTCCCGACGCCCGCCCGCGACCTCCGAGAGCCTCCATGCCGTTGAAAACCCGTTTCCTCGCCGCCCTCCTGGCGCTGGCGGGGTTGGCCAGCCAGCCTGCCCTTGCGGCGCAGACCACCGTCGCCGTGGCGGCGAACTTCACCGAAGCCGCCAAGGAGATCGCGGCCGCCTTCAAGGCGAAGACCGGCGACGATGCCGTGCTGAGCTTCGGCGCCACGGGACAGCTTTATACCCAGATCACCCAGGACGCCCCCTACGAGATCCTGTTGTCGGCCGATGACGAGCGGCCCCGCAAGGCGGTGGCCGACGGGCTCGGCGAGGCCGGCAGCCCCTTCACCTATGCGGTCGGCAAGCTGGTGTTGTGGAGCAAGGTGCCCGACCTCGTGCAGGGCGAGGCCACCTTGGCGGCGGGCAAGTTCGACAAGCTGGCGATCTGCAACCCGACGGCCGCGCCCTATGGCGAGGCCGCGGTCGAGACGATGCGCAAGCTCAAGCTCGACGACGCGCTGAAGCCGAAGCTCGTGGTCGGCGCCAACATCAGCCAGGCGTTCCAGTTCGTCGACAGCGGCAATGCCGAGCTCGGCTTCGTGGCGCTGTCGCAACTCAGCGGCAAGACCGGCGGCTCGCGCTGGCTCGTGCCGCAGGATTTGTACAAGCCGATCCGCCAGGACGCCGTGCTGTTGAAGAAGGGCGCCAACAACCCGGCCGCGGTCGGGTTCCTGCAATTCCTGAAGGGCCCCGAAGCCCATGCGATCATCGAGCGGTACGGCTACGCCTTTTCGTCCTGACGCGTGGTCGACCCCGAGATCCTTTCGGCGATCCGGCTGACGGTCGAACTGGCGACGATCAGCACCCTCGTGCTGCTTGTCGTCGGCACGCCATTGGCCTGGTGGCTGGCGCATTCGCGGGCCTGGTGGAAGGAGGCGGTCGCCACCGTGGTGGCGATGCCGCTGGTGCTGCCCCCCACCGTGCTGGGCTTCTACCTGCTGGTGGCGCTCGGCCCTTCCGGGCTCGGCGGCCCGCTGGCGGTCCTGACCGGGCGGCGGACGCTCGCCTTCACGTTCACGGGCCTGGTGATCGGCTCGGTGATCTATTCGCTGCCCTTCGTGGTGCAGCCCATCCGCAACAGCTTTGCCGCCATGGGAACCCGGCCGCTCGAAGTGGCGGCGACGCTGCGGGCTTCGCCGGTCCGGGCCTTCTGGAGCGTGGCGGTGCCGCTCGCCCGGCCGGGCTTCCTCACCGCGGCCGTGCTCGGCTTCGCCCATACGGTGGGCGAGTTCGGCATCGTGTTGATGATCGGCGGCGGCATCCCGGGCGAGACCAAGGTGTTGTCGGTGACGATCTACGATTACGTCGAGACCATGCGCTGGGGCGAGGCGAGCTGGCTCGCCGGCGGCATGGCGGCCTTTGCCTTCGTGGTGCTGCTGGCCATGGCGGTGATCGAGAAGCGCGTCGCGCGGATCGGGACGTGAGCGGGCCCGACCCCATCCGGGCCGCCTTCCGGGGCCGGCTCGGTGCTTTCACGCTCGACGTCGACCTCACGCTGCCGGGGCGTGGCGTGACGGCGCTGTTCGGCCCCTCGGGCTGCGGCAAGACCACCCTGCTGCGTGCCGTGGCGGGGCTGCATCGCTTCCCGGTGGGCAACTGCGCCGTGGCGGGCGATTCGTGGCAGGACGGGGCGCGTTTCCGGCCACCGCACCGACGCCCGATCGGCTACGTGTTCCAGGAAGCGAGCTTGTTCCCGCATTTGTCGGTGCGGCGCAACCTCCTGTTCGGCGCCCGCGGCGCGGCACCTGCCGGCACCGAGGCCCTGCGGTTCGACGAGGCCGTCGATCTGCTCGGCCTCGAGCGGCTGCTCGACCGCGGCCCGCAACATTTGTCGGGCGGCGAGCGCCAGCGCGTCGCCATCGGCCGGGCGCTGTTGTCGGGTCCGCGCCTGTTGTTGATGGACGAGCCGTTGTCGGCGCTCGACCGGCCGACCCGCGACGAGATCCTGCCGTTCCTGGAGCGGCTGCAGGCGCGCTTGGCCGTGCCGATACTCTACGTCACACATGACCGCACCGAGGTCGAGCGGCTGGCCGATACCCTGGTGCTGCTGCGGGCGGGCCGCGTCGAAGCTGTCGGGCCCCTCGCGACGCTGCAGAGCGACCCTACCTGCGATTATGCCCGGGGCCGCGACGCCGCCGTGACGCTCGACGCCATGGCCGAAGACCACGATCCCGAGGACGGGCTCGCCACGCTGCGGGTGGGAGCGCACCGCCTCCTGGTGCCAAGTCCGCCTTTGTTGCCCGGCAGCCGCCACCGGGTCCGGATCGCGGCCGGGGACGTCAGCTTGGCCCGAGTAGCGCCGGCCGGCAGCACCATCCTCAACATCCTGCCGGTGGTGATCGTGTCCGGCACCCCGGCAGAGGACCATGCCGTGCTGGTGGTGCTGTCGCTCGGCCAGGACGGGCCGCGCCTCCTCGCCCGCGTGACGCGGCGCTCCTGGCAGGCGCTGGGGCTTGCGGTGGGCCAGGCAGTTCATGCCCAGGTCAAGGGCGTGGCACTGGCCCGCGCCTGACCGCACGCCGTCAGGGTTTCGCGCCAACGCCCTGCGCGGCCTTGACGAAGTTATCGACGAAGCGCGGCGCGTCGATGTCCTGCACCACCGTCACGGGCCGCAAATCCATGCCCTTCGGGGCGAGTTCGGCCTTCCAGATATGGGCGTGCCCGTAATTCATGCCGGGCATGAGGTCGACGTCCATCAGGGCTTCGACGGATTTCGTGATGAGCGTCGGGTCGAGCGCCACCGCGCCCGCCATCTCGTCCCAAAGCGGCAGCTCGATGAAGTTCTTCGACAGATAGTCGGTGAGCGGCGTCTTGGCAGTGGCGATGCGGTCCATCAGGGCCCGGGTCATCACGACGCCGTTCGACACGTTGCCGATGGCGGTGATCTTGGGCCAGGGCGCCGTCAAGGTGATGTGGGCGGCCTCGGGATCGAAGATGAAATTGAAGTCCGACGCATAATCGGCATTGTCGGTGACGGCCATCATGTTGGTGTCGATCAAGGCGCCCATGAAGACCAGCTGCTTGGCGTCGGCCGCGAACCCCGGATCCATGCGGATCGCCAGGGCCAGATTGGTCAACGGTCCGGCCGCGATCACGGTCACTTGGTGGGGATGGGCGTGCACGGCGCGGATCAACAGCGCCGCCGCGGTTTCGCCCGTCGGCTTCAGCTGCGGTTCGCCTTCGGCCAGGGCCGGCACGGGCGGCTGCGTCGGCGACGCCTTGTCGATGGAGCCGAGCGCCCCCCAGGCGCCCTTCCAGGGAATCGTGCCATAGGCCTGCTCCCACAGCTTCATGCGGGCGACGCTGTTGATCAGCGGGTAGGCGGCGCCATCGGCTACGGGGACGTCCGTGCGGCCGGCGATCTCGAGCAGGCGCCTGAGATGCGCCGATTCCTCATTCTCCCAGCCGTCGCCCGTCACTACGGTCAGGCCCAGCACCGCGGTGTCGGGGGCCGCCAGCAGCGGCAGCACCGCCTGCATGTCGGTGCCGCCGGGGCCGGCGAAGTCATTGTCCATGACGACGTAGCGGGTGTCGGCCGCCCGGGCCGTCACCGCGCTTGCGCCCAGGAGGGCCGCGGCCAGAAGGGTCAAAGTCGACAATCGTGGCATCGCGAATCTCCCATGCGGCAGCGTACCGCATGGGGAGCGCAAGGCGTCCGTCTTGGCAAGCCTCGACGGCAGAACCTGGGCCGTCCTCCTAACGCGCCAGGGCCCTGCGATGCGCCACGAGGCCGGCCGTCGAACTGTCGAGCCCTTCGGTCGAAGCGCGGGGGTCGCTGACGATCGGCACCAGCTTCGAGGCCAGCTCCTTGCCGAGTTCGACGCCCCATTGGTCGAACGGGTTGGTGTCCCAGATGGCCGCCATGGTGAAGACGCGGTGCTCGTAGCAGGCGATCAGCCTGCCGAGCGTGCGCGGGTCGAGCTTGCGGTACAGGAAGGTGGAGGACGGCCGGTCGCCTGAGAACACCTTGTGGGGCGCCAGGCGCCGCACCTCGTCGGCCGGCATGCCGCCCTTGGTCAGCTGTGCCGACACCTCGTCGAGGCTGCGGCCCTGCATCAGCGCCTGGCTTTGGGCAAAGCAATTGGCCAGCAGCAGGTCGTGGTGGTGCGGGTCGGCCTCGGTCGGCTCGGCCGCCACCAAAAAGTCGACCGGCACCGGCTCGGTGCCCTGGTGGATCAGCTGGAAGAAGGCGTGCTGGCCGTTGGTGCCGGGTTCGCCCCAGACGATCGGGCCGGTCTCAGCCGTTACGGGCGAGCCGTCGCGGTGCACGCTCTTGCCGTTCGACTCCATGTCGAGCTGCTGCAGATAAGCGGGGAACCGCGCCAGCCGCTGGTCGTAGGGGATCACGGCCTGGGTCGAGATGCCCTGGATGTCCCGGTACAGCACGCCGATGAGGCCCATCAGCATCGGGATGTTGGCCTCGATCGGGGCCGTCCGGAAGTGCTGGTCGATCTCGAAGCCGCCGCGCAAAAACTGCTCGAACTGGGCCGGCCCGATGGCGATGACGAGCGCCAAACCGATCGACGACCAGATCGAATACCGGCCGCCGACCCAATCCTTGAAGCCGAACACCCGGTCTTCCTCGATGCCGAACTTCCGCACCAAGTCGAGCTTGGTCGAGACGGCGGCGAAATGGTGTTTCACGGCGTCTTCGCCGAGGCCCTTGACGATCCAGTCGCGGGCCGATTGCGCGTTGGTCATCGTCTCGAGCGTCGTAAACGTCTTCGACGACACGATGAACAGCGTCGTGGCCGGGTCGAGGCCCTTCACGGTGTCGCCGATGTCGGCGCCATCGACGTTCGACACAAAATGGGTACGCAGCCGTGGGCTGGAATACGGCGTGAGCGCCTTTGCGGCCATGGCGGGGCCGAGGTCCGAGCCGCCGATGCCGATATTGACCACATCGGTGATGGCCTTGCCGGTGGCGCCGGCGATCGAGCCGTCCCGGATACCGCTGGCGAAGGCCGCCACCTTGGCCCGGGTGGCCGTCACCTCGGGCATCACATCGGCGCCGTCCGCCATGATCGGCTGGCCCGAAAAGTTGCGCAGCGCCGTATGCAGGGCGGCCCGCCCTTCGGTCGAGTTGAAGGGCTCGCCCGCGAACATCGCGTCGCGCTTGGCTTCGACGCCGCTGTCTTTCGCCAGTTGCACGAGCTTGGCCAACAGCGCCGCATCGAGGCGGTGCTTGGAGAAGTCGAACACAAGGTCGTCGAGCTTCACATGGAAGCGCCCGAAGCGCTCGGGGTCGTTGACGAAAGCCTCGCGGATCGACACCGGCGTCTGGCCGTCGAGTTCCTTCTGCAACGCCGTCAGGGCCGCGCCATTCGTCGAACCGGTCATGGGTGCACCTCGTTTCGCGCCATTGTGTCTCACCTGTCGTCTTAGCATAGGGCGCCGGCTGTGAAAGGCAGGGGTGCGGCGTCCATGCGGCGGGTTCGAGGCCCCGCCGTCAGGGGCTTCCCTTGCCCGGGCGTCCCGCGACCCTTGCGCCCCGGCGCCCCATGGCCGATACCGCGGGCCATGGCCGCTCCCCCGCTCCTTACGCTTCAGAACATCCGCCTGACGCTCGGCAACAAGCCGCTGCTCGATGGCGCCGACCTCAGCGTCGGGCGCGGCGAACGCTTGTGCCTCGTGGGCCGCAACGGTTCCGGCAAATCGACGCTGCTCAAGGTCGCGGCCGGCGAGCTCGAACAGGATGGCGGCGCGCGCTTCATGCAGCCCGACGCCAACATCCGGGTGTTGCCGCAGGAACCCGACCTCAGCGGCTACCCGACCACCCTCAGCTATGTGGAGGCGGGCCTCGGGCCGCTCGACGACAGCTATCAGGCGCTGGTGATGCTGAACGAGCTTGGCCTGACCGGCGAAGAGAACACGGCCTCGCTGTCGGGCGGCGAGGCGCGCCGTGCCGCGCTGGCGCGCGTGATGGCGCCGCAACCCGACATCCTGCTGCTCGACGAGCCCACCAACCATCTCGACCTGCCGGCCATCGAATGGCTCGAGTCGGCGCTCGGCAAGCTGCGTTCGGCCCTGGTCATCATCAGCCATGACCGCCGCTTCCTGTCGAACCTGTCGCGCGCCACCGTGTGGCTCGATCGCGGCCGCACCCGCCGGCTCGACCGCGGTTTTTCGGAATTCGAGGCCTGGCGCGACCAGGTGCTCGAGGAAGAAGAGCGCGACCGCCACAAGCTCGAGCGCCAGATCGCCCGCGAAGAAGATTGGCTGCGCTACGGCGTCACGGCGCGGCGCAAGCGCAACGTGCGGCGCCTCGGTGCCCTGCACGACCTCAAGGACGAACGCCGCGAAGCCGTCAAGGCCGTGGGCCAGGTGAAGCTCAGCGTTTCGGAAGGCCGCACTTCGGGCAAGATGGTGATCGAGGCCGACGGGGTGTCGAAGGGGTTCGGCGCCCGGCCGATCGTCAAGGATTTTTCGACCCGCGTGCTGCGCCGCGACCGCATCGGCGTCGTGGGAGCCAACGGCGCCGGCAAGTCGACGCTGCTGAAGCTGTTGACGGGCGTGCTCGAGCCCGACCAGGGCACCGTCAAGCTCGGCGCCAACCTGGAGCTCGCGAGCCTCGACCAGGGCCGCACAAGCCTTTCGCCTTCGACCACGCTGGCCGATGCGCTGACGGGCGGCGGCAGCGATAACGTCATCATCAACGGGGTGCCGAAGCACGTCATCGGCTACATGAAAGACTTCCTGTTCGGCCCCGAACAGGCCCGCACCCCCGTCGAGCGCCTGTCGGGCGGCGAACGCGGTCGCCTCACGCTGGCCCGCGCCCTGGCGCTGCCGTCGAACCTTCTGGTGCTCGACGAGCCCACCAACGACCTCGATCTCGAAACGCTCGACCTGTTGCAGGAGATGGTGGCCGATTATCCCGGCACCGTGCTGGTGGTGAGCCACGACCGCGACTTCCTCGACCGCACCGTCACGGCCGTCATCACGGCCGAGGGCGGCGGCGTCTGGACCGAATATGCCGGCGGCTACAGCGACATGGTGGCCCAGCGCGGTATCGGGGTCGAGGCCCGCACGGTGGACCGCGAGGCGTCAGCGGGGCGCACGGCTTCCGAAGTGCCCGGTACTGCCGAGCCGAAGGCGGCGCCGCCGGCCGCGGTCGGCCGTAACCGCAAGCTCAACTTCAACCAGAAACGCGCCCTCGATACGTTGCCGACCCGCATGGAGGCGCTGCGGGCCAGCATGGCCAAGGCGCAGGTCGTGCTAAACGACCCGACGCTCTACAGCCGCGATCCCGAGCGCTTCGCCAAGGCCAGCGACCTGATGGCCAAGGCCGGCACCGACCTCGCGGCCGCCGAGGACGAGTGGCTGGAGCTCGAGATGCTGCGGGAGGAGATCGGCGGCTGAGCCGCCCTGCCGGCATCGAGGCCGTCCTGTGGCGGTTTTGAGGCTGGTCGCGGCAACGAAGATCACGTATCTGGCATCTTCCTGGCGGCGGGACTTTTGCCATGACGGTTGGTGCGGACACGCGGAAATCGAAGAACAGGATGGGCTTCGTGTCGCTGATCGTGGCATCGGCCGTCATGTCGAGCCTGGGCCGGTTCAAGCCGGCCCCCGTGCCGGCCAAACCGGATGGGGTGGATGACATTCCGATCCTGCCTCCGCCTGCGCAGCCGAGTTCCCCGACCGCGCTGCCGACGGCGGGTGGGCTCGTGGCGGCGCCGGTGGCCCACAAGCCGGGGCTGTTCGGCATTGTCCGGAGCATCATCGACCGCTTCAGCCGTGACAATGCCACGCTGACGGCGGCCGGCATCGCCTTCTACCTCCTGTCCTCGGTGTTTCCGGGGCTGGCCGCATTGGTGTCGGTTTACGGGCTTGTCGGCGACCCGTCCGAGGTCGGGCGGCAGATCGCGCCCTTCGCGGGCCTGCTGCCCCCTGAAGCGATGAAGCTGCTCAACGACAGCCTGCAGGGCTTCATCAAGAGCAGCGCCAATTCGCACGTCTCGATCGCCCTGGCGACCAGCCTCGCCATCGCGCTGTGGAGCGCCCGCGCCGCCATGGCGGCCATCATGACGGGGCTCAATATCGCCTATGAGGAGGTCGACAAGCGGTCCTACGTTGTGCAGACGCTGGTGTCGCTCGGCCTCACGATCGGTGTGCTGGCCTTCGTGGCGGTGGCGATCTTTTCGATCGCGGTCGTGCCGGCCTTGCTGGCCTTGTTCTACCTTGGTGAAACCCTGCAGGCGCTGCTCGAATATGGCCGCTGGCCGTTGCTGGCGTCTGTGGTGGTGTTCGGTTTCGCGGTTCTTTACCGCTATGCGCCCTATCGCAGTCATCCACGCTGGCGGTGGATCACCTGGGGCTCGGGGATCGCCACCGTGTTGTGGCTGTCCGGTTCGATCCTGTTCTCCTTCTATGTTCGGCATTTCGGCTCCTACGATGCCACCTACGGGTCGCTGGGCGCCGTCATCATTCTGTTGTTGTGGTTCTGGTTCGGCGCCCTTGTGATGATCCTCGGGGCCGAGATCGATTCCGAGCTCGACGTCCGCGCGACCCTGGGCGGTGCCCCGACGGCGGGCACGCCACCGAGCGCCGGCCCGCCGCGCAAGGGTTGAACGCCCCACATCCCCCGTTGAGCCATGGTGCCAGCCTGTGCCACACGGGGGGCTCACCACGGAACCTTGGGAAGCGGCATGGCACTGCATTTCGAACGCGCGGACTATGCCGCACGCCTCGCCGCTCTGCAGGCCGGTATGGCGTCGGCGAACCTCGACGGGCTGCTGCTGTTCGCCCAGGAAAGCCACTACTGGCTGACGGGCTACGACACCTTCGGGTTCTGCTTTTTTCAGTGTCTGTATGTCGGGGCGGACGGGCGCATGGCGCTGCTGACCCGCTCGGCCGACCTTCGGCAGGCGCAGCACACGTCCCTCATCGCCGATATCCGGGTCTGGACCGACGCGGCCGAAGCCGACCCGGCCGTGGACCTGCGGCGCATGCTGGACGACCTCGGCGTCGCCGGGGCGCGCCTCGGGGTCGAATACGATTCCTACGGTCTCACCTATGCGAATGGCCTGCGTCTCGCCGCCGCGCTCGACGGCTCTTGCGCCCTGCAGGACGCGTCCCGCCTCGTGCCCGGCCTGCGGGTCACCAAATCGGCGGCCGAAATCGCCTTCGTGCGCGAGGCGGCGCGCTTGTCGGACGCCGCCGATGCCGCGGCCCAGGCCGCGACGGCGCCCGGTGCCGACGAAGGCGACATCCTGGCGGCGCAGCACGCCGCCATCTTCGGCGGTGGCGGCGACTATCCCGGCAACGAATTCATCATCGGCTCGGGCGCCGACGCGCTGTTGTGCCGTTACAAGTCCGGCCGACGTCGCCTCGACCCGAACGATCAACTGACGCTCGAATTCGCAGGCGCCTACCGGCACTATCATGCGGCCATCATGCGGACGCTGGTGGTGGGAGAGCCGCGACCCCTCCACTTGCGCTACCATGCGGCTGCCCGGGCGGCGCTGGCCGCCTGCGAAGCGGCGTTCCGCCCCGGACGCACGGCGGGCGACGTTTATGCCGCCCATGCGCGGATCTTCGATCAGCATGACCTCGGCCAGCACCGCCTCAACGCATGCGGCTATTCCCTCGGGGCGAAGTTCACGCCGTCCTGGATGGACCCGCCGATGTTTTATGCCCGCAACCCGTTCGTGATCGCCGAGAACCAGGTGTTCTTCGCCCACATGATCCTGATGGATTCGGAGACCGGAACGGCCATGTGCCTTGGCCGCACGTCGCTCGTGACATCCACAGGCGCCGAGCCGCTGAATGCCGCCAACCTGGACCTCGTGGTGAAATCGCGTTAGGCCTTCCTTAACGATCGACGGCCTCGCACCGTCGCAGGGGAGGGTTCAGGTTTGCGTCGTCACGTTGTCGGGCCCATGGCCCTCGTGCTCGCGGCCGGCCTTGCAGGATGCGTCGACAACATCCCGGATGTGGCGGTGAGCCGAGGCGATGTGCGACAGGCGATCGCCCGCGGAACCTTGAAGAGCCCGCGCCCCGCCACGGTGGCGCTGGCGAGCCTCGATGCGGGCCCGGGTGACACGGCAGCGCGCTTCAAGGCGGTTTTCGACAAGGCCGCCGCCGAGCGCGACATCACCCTGGTGGAGCCGCAGGCGGCACGCTACCTCGTGCGGGGCTACCTGAGCGCCGCCCCGGGCGAGCACGGCACCGATGTCGCCTATGTGTATGACGTGTTCGATGCCGCACAGCGGCGGATGGAACGCGTATCCGATACTCTGACGCTGCCGGCCGTCAGTACCGACCCCTGGGCGGCTTTCGATGATCGCGCCCTGGCGAGCCTTGCGGGCCGTAGCGCCGACGATCTGGCGGTGGCGCTCGCTTCGACCCCGGAAGCGCAAGCGCCCCAGGTCGCGTCGGCGCACTAACGTCGCGCGCCGATCAGGCGGCGAAGCCATCCGGCTGGCGTTCCGCCGCGACCTTGGCGCGCACCAGTTCGCCCAAAAGGGCTTTGGCCAGCACCTCTTCCGTGCGGTTCTCGAGCCGCGCCGCGAGGGCCATCGTCTCGAATTGCACCGATACGGATGGAACGTGATCGTGGTCTGAAACGCGGTAGCGTCCCACAAACGTATCGCCGTCCAGCATGTAGCTGATCGCCCGCTTGGCCATTGTGTCTCCCCCGCCTTTTTTCGGCTCGGCTCACGCGGTTCACGGCGCCGCCCAGCTTGCCGAAACAACGGTAAAGTCGATGCAAAGTTTCGGCTTTGTGTCGGGATCGTGACGGCCTGCGGCGGTCGGGCGCGATGGACCTCCAGCCCATCATTCCCTTGGTTTTAACCATGGCGACTGCTATGGGCCGCCCATGACGACGCATACGTTTGACAACATCCGCAATTTCTCGATCGTCGCCCACATCGACCACGGCAAGTCGACGCTCGCGGACCGGCTGATCCAGCACACCGGAACACTCGCGGCGCGCGAGATGGTCGAGCAGGTGCTCGACTCGATGGACATCGAGCGTGAGCGCGGCATCACCATCAAGGCACAGACGGTGCGGCTCGATTATCGGGCCAAGGACGGCAAGGATTACGTCCTCAACCTGATGGACACTCCCGGCCACGTCGATTTCGCCTATGAGGTGTCGCGGTCGCTCGCGGCCTGCGAGGGCTCGCTGCTGGTGGTCGATGCCAGCCAGGGCGTCGAGGCACAGACCCTCGCCAACGTTTACCACGCGCTCGATGCCGGTCACGAGATCGTGCCGGTGCTGAACAAGATCGACCTGCCGGCCGCCGAACCCGATCGCATCAAGCAGCAGATCGAGGACGTGATCGGCCTCGACGCCTCGGATGCGGTGGAGATCTCGGCCAAGACCGGCCTGAACATCGAAGGTGTGCTCGAGGCGATCGTCACCCGGTTGCCGCCGCCCAAGGGCGATGAGGCCGCGCCCTTGAAGGCGCTGCTGGTCGATAGCTGGTACGACGCTTATCTCGGCGTCGTGGTGCTGGTGCGGGTCATCGACGGCAGCATGAAGAAGGGCTCGCGCATCCGCATGATGGGCGCCGGCGCCACCTATGAGGTGGACCGCATCGGCGTCTTCAAGCCCAAGATGCAGGATCTGCCGAAGCTCGGCCCCGGCGAGGTCGGCTTCATCACGGCGCAGATCAAGGAGGTGGCCGACACCCGGGTCGGCGACACCATCACGGACGAGCGCAAGCCCACCGCGACGGCCCTGACGGGCTTCAAGCCGGCCCAGCCGGTGGTGTTCTGCGGCCTGTTCCCCGTCGATGCGGCCGAGTTCGACGAGTTGCGCGCCTCGATGGGGCGCCTGCGCCTCAACGACGCGAGCTTTTCCTTCGAGATGGAATCCTCCGCCGCGCTCGGCTTCGGGTTCCGCTGCGGCTTCCTCGGGCTGTTGCACCTCGAGATCATCCAGGAGCGGCTCGAGCGCGAGTTCAACCTCGACCTCATCGCCACGGCGCCCTCGGTGGTCTACCGCATCAAGATGCGGGACGGGTCCGAGATCGACCTGCACAATCCGGCCGACATGCCGGACGTGATGGGCATCGAGGAAATCCTTGAGCCCTGGATTCGCGCCACCATCCTGACGCCCGACGATTATCTCGGCAGCATCCTGAAGCTTTGCCAGGAGCGGCGCGGGATGCAGATCGATCTGAACTACGTCGGCAAGCGCGCCATGGTGACCTACGACCTGCCGCTGAACGAAGTGGTGTTCGACTTCTACGACCGTCTGAAGTCGATCTCGAAGGGCTATGCCTCGTTCGACTACAACATCACCGACTATCGGGCCGGCGACCTCGTCAAGATGTCGATCCTGGTCAACGCCGAGCCGGTCGACGCCTTGTCGATGCTGGTTCACCGCGACAGGGCCGAGATGCGCGGCCGTGCCATGGTGGAAAAGCTGCGCGAGTTGATCCCGCAGCACATGTTCCAGATCCCGGTCCAGGCCGCGATCGGCGGCAAGATCATCGCCCGCGAAACGATCCGGGCGCTGCGCAAGGACGTGACCGCCAAGTGCTATGGCGGCGACGTGACCCGCAAGCGCAAGCTGCTCGAGAAGCAGAAAGCCGGCAAGAAGAAGATGCGGCAGTTCGGCAAGGTCGAGATCCCGCAGGAAGCCTTCATCGCCGCTTTGAAGATGGACGGCTGAGCGGGCGACGCGGCAGCGAAACCACGGTGCGGGTATTTCAAGGGTCCGGCGTATCGGATCCTCCCCTCGCGGCGTAGGAACAAACGCAGCGGCCCCGCGTCGACGGAGCGCCGCCACTCAGGGTCTGCATCGGGGGATCTGTGCGTACGCTCGCCATGCCGTTGTTGGGATTGATCGCCTTGGGCTTGGCGGCTCCGGCCGTTGCGGCGCCGCGGCCAGGGCCGACCTGCGCGAGCTTTATGGCCGATTATCCGAAGGCTTTGCCGGCCTTCCGGGTCAGCTTCGAACGGCCCCTGACCATCACCCGTGATCTGTTCGGTGGCGAGGACGGCATCGACGTCCACATCCTGTCGACCAGTGCCGATGTGGACGGCACGCTCAAATGCAAGGGCGATGTGTTCCGCCGCCTCGAGGTGCGGATCGAGACGCCGTTCGAGGCGGCGACGCGCGCCAATTTCTCGCAGTTCGAGGAGGCGGCCCTGGCGACGGCTTTCGGTTGGGATTCGGCCAGATCCCATACCGTGGTGGCGGCGATGAGCACCGACGCGGATGAATATCTGCGGGCCTCGATCCAGCGCGGCGACACCTATCGGGCCGGCAAGGTGGAATACCACGAGGGGAGCCGATACGACCTCGGCCTTATCTGGACCGAGGCCGACCACACCTTTGTGATCACGTCGCAAGACGAGCCTTAACGAGCCATTAAGTCCTTCTGGGATGTGGACTTGTTCCACGACACGTTTGATTTTCGTCGTGTGTTGTGTTAGACACAGCACACGGCAAACGCCGTGAAACACCCCTAGGCCGCCTTTATGACGAAGGCGACGGACCAAGACCGGCTGTCGCCAGTCTGCATGAAGCGGAACAGGCCCCACGCGTGCACATCAGCTTTCGCCGCGTCATCATCACACAGGCCGCCTCGAATGTGCGGTCTCAGCAGGGTCAGGTGCGGCAGGGCCGATTCGTCGTCGCCCCGCTCTGAATCCGTAATGCCCCATATCACGCGTCGCTGTCCAGCCGTCCGGCGGCGTGTTCGTTTTCACGTTTCCGCTGGCCTCCTCCGGGGCCGGCTTAAGGAACGGGCGTTGCAACGCCCGATAGGAGATTCGAATGTCGGATAAGGCAGCAATGACCCGGGTGTCCCCGCCGCGGCCCGGCAATGAGCGCCTGCCTGCCGGCAAGCCGCCGATCGCCAAGGCCGTGTCGAAGACCGGCTTCAAGTCCCTCGATTTTGTCGTCTATCCGGCCCATGGCGTGGGCCAGATCGTTGCCGTGGAGGAGGAGACCGTCGCGGGCTTCAAGCTCGAGCTGTTCGTCATCTCCTTTGCCAAGGACAAGATGAAGCTGAAGGTTCCGCTCCCGAAGGCCGCCAGCGTCGGCCTGCGCAAGCTGAGCGAGCCTGACGTGCTGAAGCGGGGGCTCGACACCCTGATGGGCCGGGCGCGCGTCAAGCGGACCATGTGGTCGCGCCGGGCCCAGGAATACGAGGCCAAGATCAATTCGGGCGACTTCATCGCCGTCGCCGAGGTGGTGCGTGACCTGTACCGGTCCGAAGCCCAGCCCGAGCAGTCGTATTCCGAGCGGCAGCTCTACGAGGCCGCGCTCGACCGCATGGCCCGCGAGATCGCCGCGGTCGAAAAGGTGACCGACGCGGAATCGCTGAAGCTGATCGAGACCCAGTTGCTGAAGGGCCCGCGCCGGACCGCCAAGACCGAGGAAGCCGACGAGGACGAAGGCGAGGCCGAGGGCGTCGAAGCGGCCGCCTGAGCGCCCTTCAATCGCGTTGACCATCGTGAGGCGGCCTTCAGGCCGCCTTTTTCACGCGTGCGCGCTGGCTGGCCCGCACGTAAGGTCTGGGTTAAACCTGCGCCGGCGCGCCGACACGATCCGTGGCCGGCACCCACGCATACCGAAAGAGGGACGTAATGATCGACCTCCATTATTGGCCCACCCCGAACGGCCACAAGATCACGATGTTCTTGGAGGAGACCGGACTCCCGTACCGCATCGTGCCGGTCAACATCGGGACCGGGGACCAGTTCAAGCCCGACTTCCTGGAGATCGCGCCCAACAATCGTATGCCGGCCATCGTCGACCATGATCCCGCCGGCGGCGGCGATCCCGTGTCGGTGTTCGAGTCGGGTGCCATCCTGGTGTACCTGGCCGAAAAGGCGGGCCGTTTCCTGCCCACGGATCTGCGCGGTCGCACCGTGGTAATGGAATGGCTGTTCTGGCAGATGGGCGGCCTCGGCCCGATGGCGGGCCAGAACCACCATTTCTCGGCCTACGCGCCCGAAAAGATCCCCTATGCGATCACCCGCTACGTCAATGAAACGAACCGCCTTTACGGCGTGCTGGACCGCCGGTTGGCCAAGACCGGCGCCTATCTCGGCGGCGATTATTCCATCGCCGACATGGCGGCCTATCCCTGGATCGTGCCTCATGAGCGCCAGGGCCAGACGCTCGAGGATTTCCCGCAGCTGAAGCGCTGGTTCGAAGCGATCCGGGAACGGCCCGGCACGGTTGCGGCCTACCGGGCGGGCGAAGCCATCAACCGGCCGAAGGAGATGTCCGAGGCCGAGAAGAAGATGCTGTTCGGCCAGACCGCCGCCTCGCACAAGGCCGGCTGACCCGACCCCTTACTCCAGGACCAAAATCGTTATGGGAACAACCATCGCCCTCACCGCCAGCGACGGCGTCAGCATCCAGGCCTACCGGGCCGAGCCCACCGGCACGCCGCGCGGCGGTATCGTGGTTCTGCAGGAGATTTTCGGCGTCAACCCGCATATCCGCAGCGTCGCCGACCGCTATGCTGAGCAGGGCTATCTGGCGATCGCGCCAGCCCTGTTCGACCGCGTTACGCCAGGGCTCGAACTCGGCTATGACCAGGACGGCATGACGACCGGCATCGCGACCCAGAAGCAGACCGTGCCGGCCGATACGCTGAAGGATGTGGCGGCCGCGGTCGCGCTGGCGGCATCGGCCGGCAAGGTGGGCATCGTCGGATATTGCTGGGGTGGAACGCTGGCCTATGCGGCGGCCTGCCAACTCGACGGTGTCGCGGCCGCGGTCGGCTATTATGGCGGCGGCATCGCCTCCATGCTGGACAAGAAGCCGCGCGTGCCCGTGATGCTGCACTTCGGCCAGCACGACGACCACATTCCCATGACGAGCGTCGCGGCGATCCGGGCGGCATTGCCGGATGTGCCGGTCTACGACTATCCGGCGGGTCATGGTTTCAACTGCGACGCGCGCGGCAGCTACGACAAGGCGAGTGCCGATCAGGCGCTCAGCCGCACTTTGCCGTTCTTCAAGAAATATGTCGGCTGACATCTGTCAGCGCGGTCGAGGCGGGGCTCAACCCCGTTTCGACCGGCTCAAACCTGGCCTTGCGGCCCTTTGAAACGATCCCCATGTCTGATCTGCGCGGGCCACAATGGACGCGCAACTCGGATGCTGCCTTCGGGCAGCAGTGCATGTCGCTTCAAAAGGATATGTCCATGCGTCAGTACGATTTGTCTCCCCTTTATCGGTCCACCGTCGGCTTCGATCGCCTGTTTACGTTGATCGACCAGATGTCCGGCGTCGAAGGGACGTCGCAATCCTATCCGCCCTATAATATCGAGCGGACGGGTGAGACGGCCTACCGGATTTCCGTCGCGGTCGCAGGCTTTGCGGAAACCGACCTGTCGATCGAAACCCGCGAGAATACCCTGGTGATCCGGGGCGCCAAGGCTCCGGTGGAAGGGTCCTCGGGTAAGACCGAGGTGCTTTATCAGGGCATCGCGGCCCGCGCGTTCGAACGGCGCTTCCAACTCGCCGACCACGTGCAGGTCACGGGTGCGCACCTCGAACATGGCCTTCTGCATGTAGCCCTGGTGCGCGAGATCCCGGAAGCCGCCAAGCCGCGGCAGATCCCGATCGGTGCTCAGGGCCTTAAAGTCGTTGAGGTCCCGAAGGCTGCCGCCTGATCGGTCATCGGGCCTGATGAAAACAAGGGTGCCGCGAGGCACCCTTTCCCATGTTTGCCGCCGCCTTCGCTATAGCTGAGGCTGCTAGTCGAGCGGCGCCACCGGCACATCCGCTGGCTTCGGCTTGGTTGTGGGAGGGGCCGCTGCCGTTGTGGGCGCGGGATCGACCGTCTTTACCGCCGTGGTCACCGGAGCGGCCTTGGCCTCCTCGGGCTTGCGGGCTCCGGGGATGCGCAACGGATCGGTTGCCACGGAGGTGGCGCGCACGCTTGATGGCGGCACCGCCACCACGCTCGCCGCATCCGGGCGCCGCGATGGAACGGCGACCACCTCGGGATTGCCGTTCGACGCTGTTGCCGGGGCGCTCGGGGTCGCGTTCGGCGGCGGCAGCGGTGAGGCGGTGACCGGCACCGGGCCGGTTTCCGTGCGGGTCACCACCCTTGGTTGCGGCCGGACCGGACGAGGCGCCAGCGGCGTCACGGGCGGCATGTCGTCGGAACCGCTGAGCCCCGCGGGCGGACGCGGCGGCGGGCTGTCGTCCCAGCCGCGCGTCAGATGCGAGAAGAACGATTCGTCGCGCGGCGCGGCCCGCGGCATCGGTGCCTGCCGTTCCGGCCCGACATCGACGAAGAACCTTTGCACGATCTCGCCACTTTCGGCCGAGATCACCAGCCGCTCGCGCCGCTGCCGGCGATCCAGCACATCGGCCAGATACACCCGGCCGTTGCGGTATAGCGGCCCCATAAGGCGGAACCCGTGCTCGGCGATGGTGTCCGACACGTCCTCGGGCGAGGCCTCGCGCGACCCGAACAAGCTGAACTGCGCCCAAGCCGGCGTGCTCGCGACAAGGCCGAGCGCCATGGCGCCACCGAGCCACAAGCCGCGCCGTGGCCATCCCGCCTTGATGCGTTGCGTCAAAGTCACGTCGTCGGCCCTGCCTTCAAGGTTTCGATGCGTGCCGCAGGCTGCGCCGGCAATGCGGCACTGTTGCGGCCTCGTGGTGCGTCGCCCCGGTGCGGCGCACCATCGTTCAGGCGAGCGCCCGGACCTGTTCGAGAAAATGGTCCACCTCGTCGGGTGTTGTCGCGAAGCTGCACAACAGGCGGACGAACAGGTCCGACGCCCCGGGCTGCATGGCGACAGGCAGCGTCGCGGGGTCCCAGTCGTAGAAGGAGGCGCCCGCGGCCCGCAAACCTTCCACCATGCCGGCCGGCATGATGGGGAACACCTCGTTGATGGCGCGGCCCCATGGCATGCGCACCCCCGGCACGGCTGCGAGGCCGGTCGCCAGACGATCCGCCATCGTATTGGCGTGCCGGGCGAGGTCGAGCCAGTGGTGGTCCGCCAGATAGGCCGCCATCTGGGCGCCGAGGAACCGGCCCTTGGACACGACGTGGCCGCCGCGCTTCTGGCGGAACGGCAGCGTCGCGGCCCGGGCCGGGTCGAACACCAGAATGGCTTCGCAGATCATCGCGCCGTTCTTGCTGGCCCCGAGCGACAGGATGTCGACGCCGGCCGCGTGGCTGATGTCGGCTGGCGCGCAGCCGAGCGCCGCCACCGCATTGGCGAAGCGCGCCCCGTCCATGTGGACCAGCAGCCCGGCTTCATGAGCGATCGTGGCCAGCTGATGGATTTCGGCGGGGCTGTACAGCGTGCCGGATTCGGTCGCTTGCGACAGGCTCAGGCAGGCGCCCTGGGCCTGCCGCGCCACGCCGGCCGGAAACCGCCGCAACGTCGCCCGAAGCGCGTCGGGGTCGATCTTGCCGTCGCGGCCCGGCACGCCGACCAGCTTGCCGCCATTGGTGTAGAATTCCGGCGCCGCGCATTCCTCGTCGAGAATATGCGCATAGGCATGGCAGAACACGGCACCGCCGGGCGGCACTACGGCCGACAGCGCCAGTGCATTGGCGGCCGTGCCGGTTGCCACCAGGGTGACGGCCGGCTCCGCCCCGAAGGCCTCGGCGATGCGCCGCTTGGCTTCCGCCGTATGGGGGTCCGCCCCATAGGAGGGCAGCACCTCCGCATTGGCCCGCACCACCGCGTCGAGGATGCGCGGGCTCGCGCCGGAGGAATTGTCGCTGGCGAAATGCATCGAAACATCCTCTTCGCCGACCCGCGGCCCCATGCGGCCGTGCCATGGTGCGGGACGGCTCGGCTTCGCGCCTGTGTAAGGCCTCGACGACCCCGAGGCCAGCCGGCCTTCGTGCAGGCCAGAGCGTCGGCGCAAGCGGGCCTAGAGCGTCGCGTTGAAGCCGGCGAGGCGCCAGCGTCCGTTCTGCACCGTCAGCCGGCTGACCCCGAGGGGCGCCGCGTCGAGCCGCCAGAAGCGTGCCGCGGGCAGCTCGAGTGCCACCACCACGAGGGCCCGCAGCAGGGCGGGGGGCACCACGGCCAGCGTCGTCGCAGGCGTGCCGATGCGGTCCGCGAGCCAGTGCTGCGCCCGCTCCAGCAGGCCGGACAGCGGTTCGCCGCCCGGAGGCGCCGCCGCAGGGTCGCTCAACCACCGCGCGAAAAGCTCAGGCTCGGCGGCCGCGACCTTGGCCATCGGGCGTCCCGCCCAAGCCCCATAGCCGCACTCCCGCAGACCCGGGTCGGTCAGCACCGTACGGGTCAGCGCCGCCGCCGTGTCATGCGCGGCCCGCGTCGGCGCCGCGAGCGCCTGGGC
>NZ_JARPVX010000075.1:0-19723 GCF_033947565.1 Lichenihabitans sp. Uapishka_5 | reverse complement strand
GTGCGGGCCGGCGTCATGCGGCCGGGAGGCGGCCCGGCGACCTCGAGGCCGACCCTGACCGGCTCGGGGCCCGCATAGGCCGGGGCGCGCACGGCCATGCGCAGCACGGTGCCGCGCGGCGTCAGGGTCCAGCGCGCCAGCCAATCGATGAAGTGGCGCAGCGGCTCGGGCAGGGGCGGCAGATCGGCCTTGCCGATGATGGCTTTCAGATTGGCGCCGCGCCCGGCCCCCACGGCCTCGTGAGCCCAGACGACACCGACGGTTTCGCGCGGGCCGAGCGGCACCGCGACGAAATCTCCCGCCCGCACATCGAGGCCGGCCGGGACGCGGTACGAATAAGCGACCTCGACCGGCATCGGGATCAGCACCTCGACCACCAGGGCCTCGGGCGGTGCGCCGTCGTCGCTCATGCGATAGCTGCGGCGATTCGCGCCGAGGGCATCCGGCACGACTCGAGGGTCGGCGCCGTTTTGCCCAAAACGGAGACACCCATGAGCAGCACAGCGGAAAAGTCGGACCCGGAGCTTTGGAACAAGATCAAGGAAGAGGTCACGGCGTCGGACAAGGGCGGCAAGGCCGGGCAATGGTCGGCCCGCAAGGCCCAACTCGCGACCCATGAGTACAAGCAGGAGGGTGGCGGATACAAGGGCGAGAAATCCGCCGACAACCACCTGACCGAATGGACCGAGGAAAACTGGGGCACGAAGTCCGGCAAGGACAGCGGCGACACGGGGGAGCGCTACCTGCCCGAGAAAGCCCGCGAGGCCCTCAGCCCGGAAGACTATGCCCGCACCACCCGCAAGAAGCGCGCCGATACCCGCAAGGGTCAGCAGCATTCGGCACAGCCCGACGATGTGGCGGCCAAGACGGCGCCCTATCGCGACCATCACCATCCCGCTTCGCGCGAAAGCGCCAGCAAGGCGGCCCTCTACGCCGAGGCCAAGCGGCGCGACATTCCCGGCCGATCCAAGATGACCCGGGACGCCTTGCTCAAAGCGCTCGGCTAGACGACGGCCCGGCTGCCGAGGAGGGCCAGCAGCGACGGCTCATCGGGGTGTGATGCTGGTCGGACATCCATGACACCGGCATCGCGCAAGACCGACGCGACATCGTCCGACAGGCAGACATGCGACCACGCGCGAAACCGATCAGCCAGGCCTGCCGTGGCGGCGAAATCTACCGCCAAGCTGGCGCTGCGGGCGGAAAAATGCAGCGCCGCACTGGCGGTTGCGAGGTCCGTCACGATCGCCGACGTCCAGGGCGTGGCGGCTTCGGCCGCGTAGACCTCGACGACCGTGAGCGCGAGGCCGGCCGACGACAAGGCGCGTTCGAGTGTCGGCTTGCGGTCGCGTCCGGCCGCAAGCGTCCATCGCGTGTCGGCCCCTGTGGCGAGGATCGCCCGAGCGAGACTGGCCGCATCCCCTTCACCGACGTGGATGCGTTTGAAGCCAGCGGTTCGGGCCGCGGCGGCTGTTTGTGGCCCCACGCACCAGCAGGGGAGGTCCAAGAGGGCAGCCCTATCGGCATGGGTAGTCAACACCCGAGGTGCTTGAACGCTGGTGAAGATCAGCCCGCCGGTGGTTTCTGGCCGCAAGCAAGCTCCTGTCGCCACGATGGTCAGCACGGGGGCCAGCACGGCCGCGTGACCCCGCGCCGCGAGGTGAGCGGCGGTGCGACGCCCGTCCGCCGCGGCACGCATGACCGCGACCCGCACGCGTCAGATCGTCCGGAAAGGCGCCAGGATGTCGGCCGGCGCCCGCCCGAGCAGGTCGCGCGCGGCTTCCTGGCCGAGGCGTTCCGCATCGCTGGCAGAACCGCTGGCCCAGGTCTCGATTGCCTGGGCGCCGTCCTCCGACAGCACGAGGCCGCGAAATTCGAGGCGGCCGTCCTGCAGCTGGGCATGGCCGGCGATCGGCGTGCGGCAGGACCCGTCGAGCAGCCTCAGGAAGGCGCGCTCGCAGCGCAGGGCCGTGCCGGTGTCAGGGTCGAGCACGGCCGCGACGGTGTTGAGCAGCGTGTCGCCGCTCCGCATCGCCAGCGCGATGGCGCCCTGGCCGACGGCCGGCAGGAAGTCGTCGGTGGACAGAATGGCCGTGGCCACATGGGCAAGACCGAGGCGGTTGAGGCCCGCCAGCGCCAGCAGCGTCGCGTCGAACAGGCCCGCCTCGACCTTGGCCAGCCGCGTCTGCACGTTGCCGCGCAGCAGCGACACGCGGAGGTCCGGGCGCAGCCGACGCAGCTGGGCCTGACGCCGCAACGAGGCCGAGCCCACATGGGCGCCGGCCGGCAATGCCGCCAAGCTCGACGCGCCGCGGGCGATCAGGGCGTCCCGCACATCCTCGCGCGGCAGGAACCCCACGATGGAGATGCCGTCCGGCATTACGGTCGGCAGGTCCTTGGCCGAATGGACCGCGAGGTCGATGGCGCCATCCGCGAGCGCCACGTCGAGCTCCTTGGTGAACAGCCCCTTGCCGCCGGCCTCCGACAAGGCGCGGTCCTGGATCGCATCGCCGGTGGTGCGGATGGGAACGATCACCACCGCATCGGCCGCCCAGCCATGGGCCGCGCACAGCCGATGGGCGGTTTCCCGCGCTTGCGCCAGCGCCAGGGGGCTGCCGCGCGTTCCCAGTCTCAACACCACGTCCGGCACTCAGGGACACTCCCGCGGGGCGATCCGCCTGGGCGGTCCCGCTCGTCAATTCGGAAAGCCTCGACTATACGGGGGCGAGACCCTTTGCAAAGCCTGCCCGAGGCCCCTGGTGCGCGTACTTGGCATCGAAACCACCTGTGACGAAACGGCAGCCGCCGTGGTGGCCCTGCGGCCGGAGGGCGGCGGACGCATCCTCGCCAATGTGGTGCGGAGCCAGATCGACGAGCATGCCCTGTTCGGCGGCGTGGTGCCGGAGATCGCCGCCCGCGCCCATGTGGAGGTGCTGGACAGCCTGATCGCCACGGCGCTCGCGACCGCACAGGTGTCGCTCGACGACCTCGACGGCATCGCGGCTTCGGCCGGGCCGGGGCTGATCGGCGGCCTGCTGGTCGGCCTGACGACCGCCAAGACGTTGGCGCTGGTCAGCCGGAAGCCGTTGCTGGCCGTCAACCATCTCGAGGCCCATGCGCTGACGGCCCGCATGACCGACAATGTGGCATTTCCCTACCTGCTGCTGCTCGTGTCGGGCGGCCACACGCAGCTCGTGGCGGTGCTCGGGGTGGGAGACTACGTGCGTCTCGGCACAACGCTCGACGACGCCATCGGCGAGGCTTTCGACAAGGTCGCCAAGATGCTGGGTCTGCCTTATCCGGGCGGTCCTGCGCTCGAACGTGCCGCTCATGGCGGCGACCCGGAAGCCTTTGCGTTCCCGAGGCCGATGCTGGGGCGGCCGAGCCCGGATTTCTCGCTCTCGGGTCTGAAGACCGCGGTGCGGCTTGAGGCGGACCGCATCGCGCCGCTCAGCGACAACGCGGTGGCGGATCTTTGCGCCTCGTTCCAGGCCGCCGTGGTGGATGTGGTGGTGGACCGTACCCGCGTGGGGCTCGGGGCGTTTCGCAAGGTGGCGGGCCGTGCGCAGGCGATCGTCGCGGCCGGCGGCGTTGCGGCCAATGCGACAGTGCGGCGCGCTCTCGCCCGCCTGGCGGCCGAGAGCGGCGTGCCGCTGGTGGTGCCGCCGCCCGCACTCTGCACCGACAACGGCGCCATGCTGGCCTGGGCCGGCATCGAGCGGCTCGACCTCGGCCTTGCGGACGATTTCACCTTTGCGGCGCGCCCGCGCTGGCCGCTCTACGGCAAGGCCTGATGGCCCGCATCGGCGTGCTGGGCGCCGGTGCCTGGGGCACGGCCCTGGCGCTGGTGGCCGCCCGCGCCGGGGAGGAGGTGACCCTGTGGTCGCGCTCGGCCGCCTGGGCCGCACGGTTGCATGGCGCGCGCGAGAATGCCCGCGACCTTCCCGGCGTGGCGCTGCCGCCCACGATCGCAGTGACGGCCGACCCCGAAGCCTTGCGGGGCACCGACCTCATCCTGGCCGTGGTGCCGGCCCAGGCGCTACGGGACACGCTGACGACGCTTGATGCTGCCATCCGGCCCGGCACCCCCGTGGTGGTTTGCGCCAAGGGGCTCGAGCGCGGTTCCGGCGCCTCGATGGCCGAGGTGGTGCGGGCCTGCTGCCCGGGCCGGCCGCCTGCCGCGCTGTCGGGGCCGAGCTTCGCGGCCGATGTCGGGGCGGGGCTGCCGACAGCCGTGACGCTCGCGGCCGACAGTCTCGCGGTCGCTGCAACTATCGCCCGGCGGCTCGCCACACCGAGCTTTCGCGTCTATCACACGGACGACCTCGCCGGTGTCGAGATCGGCGGCGCCGCCAAGAACGTGCTTGCCATCGCGTGCGGCATCGCGGCCGGCCGTGCGCTCGGGGCCAGCGCGCAAGCTGCCCTGATGGCGCGCGCCTTTGCGGAACTGTCGCGCTTCGGCCAGGCGTCCGGTGCCCGTCCCGAAACCCTGATGGGATTGTCAGGCCTCGGTGATCTCGTGCTCACCTGCGGCTCGGCGCAGTCGCGCAACTTCGCCTTCGGGCTTGCGCTCGGCCAGGATGCCACGCCCGAGGCGGCCGCGGGCGGTCGGCTCGTCGAGGGCGCCGCCACCGCACCCGCGTTGCGGGCCGCGGCCGGGCGGCTCGGCGTCGCGATGCCCATCGTCGAGCGCGTTGCCGCCGTGCTGGCTGGCGAATCGAGTGTCGATGATGCCATCGAGGCGCTGCTGGCCCGGCCGCCCCGGGCCGAGCATTGAGGCGCAGGAGAACCGATGGCCAAGTGGCTTGTGAAGAGTGAACCGTCGAGCTGGTCCTTCACCCAGCAGATCGAGGCGGGGCCGAAGGGCACCCATTGGAACGGCGTCCGCAATCACGTGGCCAAGCAGCACCTGATGGCCATGCAGATGGGCGAGGAAGCGTTCTTCTATCATTCCAACCACGGTAAGGAGATCGTCGGCATCGTGGCCGTGAGCCGGACCTATTACCCGGACCCCACGGATGCGTCGGGCAAGTTCGGCATGGTGGATTTCACCGTCGTTCGCGCCTTGGCGCGACCTGTCAGCCTGGAAGAGATCAAACGCACTTCGGCCCTTGGCGACATGGTGCTGGTGCGGAACTCGCGCATGTCGGTACAGCCCGTCACCGAGGCCGAATGGGCGACGGTGCTGGGGATGGCCTCGGCCTGACGGCCTCGCAATGACGCAGGCTGTTTCTCGATCAGGCTAGCCGTTTCCCTTCAAGGCCCCAACAGATCGATCAACGCCGGGATCAGCGGTGCGTCGGCGGGCGGCATCGGATAGTCCCGCAGGGCGCGGGGCCGGACCCATTTCAGCGCCTGGCCTTCGCGCGGCTGCGGTGTGCCGGCCCAACGGCGGCAGATATAGAGCGGCATCAACAGGTGCATGTCCGGATAGGCGTGACTGGCGAAGCTGAGCGGCGCCAGACAGGCTTCCTCCACAGCGATGCCGAGCTCTTCGTCGAGCTCGCGGATCAGCGCCTGCTCGGGACGTTCGCCGGGCTCGAGCTTGCCCCCCGGGAACTCCCACAAGCCGCCGAGCGCCTTGTCGGCTGGTCGCTGGGCGATCAGGACGCGGTTGTCGGCATCGACGAGGCTCACGGCGACGACAAGCAGCAGGCGCAAGATCAGTCCTCGATGTCGGGCACACTCGAACGCGGGGTGCGGGAGAGTGGCCGCTGGATGCGGCTCGCGCTTTCGGCGGCGGAAACCCTATGTTAGGGAAGCGGCCGAAGGTGGGCGCGCATCGAGCCTACACCGCCGATACCGGGGAAAGCGACAGCCACGATGAGCGAAAAGCGCTCGAGTTTCGATCGTGAAGACCTGTTGGCCTGCGGGCGGGGCGAGCTGTTCGGCCAGAACAATGCCCAGCTGCCGCTGCCGCCCATGCTGATGTTCGATCGGATCGAGGAAGTCCGGGAGGATGGCGGCGCCAACGGCAAGGGCTTCATCAAGGCTGCGCTCGACGTATCGCCGGACCTCTGGTTCTTCCCGGTCCATTTCAAGAACGATCCGGTGATGCCGGGTTGCCTTGGCCTCGATGCCTTGTGGCAATTGTGCGGATTCTATCTCGGCTGGCTCGGCTTGCCCGGCCGCGGCCGGGCGCTCGGCGTCGGCGAGGTGAAGTTCACCGATCAGGTCACGCCTTCGGTGAAACAGGTCGTTTATGGTGTCGACCTGAAGCGTGTCTTTAAGGGCAAGCTCGTACTCGGCATCGCGGACGGCTGGCTTGAGGCCGACGGCCGTCGCATCTATGAGGCCAAGGATCTGCGGGTCGGGCTGTTCAAGCCCGAAATCGCACCGGCCTGATCGTCCGCTGTGAGCGGATCAACACAATTGAGGTGACAATGCGCCGCGTCGTCGTGACCGGGATGGGGATCGTCTCCTCCATCGGCAACAATTGCGCGGAAGCGCTGCAAAGCCTGCGCGATGCGCGCTCGGGCATCACCTTCTCGCCTGTGCAGGCCGAGATGGGGTTCCGTTCGCATGTGGTGGGCGCCCCGACCCTTAACCCGGAAACGGTGCTCGACCGACGGGCCATGCGGTTCCACGGGCTCGGATCGGCCTGGTGCCATGTCGCCATGGACCAGGCGATCGCGGATGCCAAGCTGGCGCCCGAGGATATTTCCAACGAGCGCACCGGCATCATCACCGGCTCGGGCGGTCCTTCGACCCGCACGATCGTCGAGGCCGCCGACACGGCACGCTCCAAGGGCATCAAGAAGATCGGCCCCTTCGCGGTGCCGAAAGCGATGTCGTCCACCTCCTCGGCCACGCTGGCGACCTGGTTCAAGATCAAGGGCATCAATTATTCCATCGCCTCGGCCTGCGCGACCTCGAACCATTGCATCGGTTCCGCCTATGAGGCGATCCGCTACGGCAAGCAGGATGTGATGTTCGCAGGTGGCTGCGAAGAACTCGACTGGACGTTGTCGGAATTGTTCGACGCCATGGGGGCCATGTCGTCTGGCTACAACGATCGCCCTGCCGTAGCCTCCCGGGCCTTCGACAAGAACCGCGACGGCTTCGTCATTTCGGCTGGCGGCGGCGTGCTTGTGCTGGAAGAGCGCGACCGCGCTTTGGCCCGAGGCGCCCGGGTGTATGGCGAGATCGTCGGCTTCGGCATGTCGTCGGACGGCTACGACATGGTGGCGCCGTCGGGCGAAGGCGCGATCCGCTGCATGCGGGCGGCGCTGAGCGACGTGAAGGCGCCGATCGACTACATCAACCCACACGCCACCTCGACGCCGAAGGGCGACGAAAAGGAGATCGAGGCGCTGCGCACGGTCTTCGGGGCGGGTGACAAATGCCCGCCCATTTCGGCCACCAAGTCGCTGACGGGGCACTCGCAAGGGGCCACGGGCGTCCACGAGGCCATCTACGCGCTGCTGATGATGAACAACGATTTCATCTGCGAGAGCGCCCACATCGACGACATCGATCCGGCCTTCGCGGACATGAACATCGTGCGCAAGCGGCAGGACAATGTGAAGCTCGGCACGGTGCTGTCCAACGCCTTCGGGTTCGGCGGCACCAATGCGGCGCTCGTATTCCAGCATCCCGATCTCTGAGGCGCGGCCATGACGGACAATTCGCGGCCCAGCCTGATGGCCGGCAAGCGCGGCATCGTGATGGGTGTCGCCAACGATCATTCCATCGCCTGGGGCATCGCCAAGGCGCTGGCCGGGCAGGGGGCGGAACTCGCCTTCACCTATCAGGGCGCAGCGCTGGGCAAGCGGGTGAAACCGCTGGCACAGTCGCTCGGCTCGGATTTCGTGCTGCCGTGCGACGTCGAGGACGTCGCCACGGTGGACGAGGCCTTTGCGGCCGTGAAGGACAAGTGGGGCACCATCGACTTCCTGGTGCACGGCATCGCCTATTCGGACCGCACCGAACTGAAGGGCCGCTACGCCGACACGACCCGCGCCAACTTTATCCGCACCATGGTGATTTCGGCCTTCTCGTTCACCGAGGTGGCCAAGCGCGCCGCAGCCCTGATGCCGCAGGGCGGCTCGCTGCTGACGCTCACCTTCGGTGGTTCGTCCCGGGTGACGCCGAACTACAACGTCATGGGCGTCGCAAAATCGGCGCTCGAGGCGAGCGTGCGTTATCTGGCGGCGGATTTCGGGCCCGAGGCCATCCGCGTCAATGCCATTTCGGCGGGGCCGATCCGCACCTTGGCGGGCGCCGGCATCTCGGACGCCCGCTTCATGTTCAACTATACCAAGGCGCATGCGCCGCTGCGGCGCACCGTGACGATCGATGACGTCGGCGGCTCGGCCCTGTACCTGCTGTCCGACCTGTCGTCCGGCGTCACCGGCGAGGTCCACTACGTCGATGCCGGCTACAATTTCGTCGGCATGCCGCGGTCGGAGAATCTGAAGTCCGGCGAATCGACCCGGGCCGAGGCCGAGGAAGCCGAATAGCGGGGTTGCTCAACCCTGGCGGTTCTGCTGCACCGCCAGGAACAGCATGCGCTTCTGTTCGGCCCGCCCCCGGGCGACGCTGTCGAGCATCGTGCCGCACACCGCCAGTAGTGCCGCCGTGATGCCGAGGCCAGCACACAGAATGGCGGTTGGCAGCCGAGGAATGGTGCCGCTGGTGATGAAGGTGTCGAACAGCGGCAGCGCGAACACCACAGCCACAAGGGCCGTGACGAGCGCCGCCATCCCGAAGAACAACAACGGCCGGGTTTCCTTTAGCAGGTAAAGCAGGATCGCGAAGATCCGCACCCCGTCACGGACGGTGCGCAGCTTGGAGGCCGAGCCGTCTCGCCGCTTGCCGTAGGGCAACGACAGTTCCGTCACGGCCAGCCGGAGCTGGCGCGCATGAACCGACATTTCGGTCTCGATCTCGAAGCCGGACGACAGCGCCGGGAAGCTTTTCACGAAACGGCGTGAGAAGGCGCGATAGCCCGAAAAGATGTTGCCGAAGCCGTTGTCGAACAAACGGCGGTAAAGGCGGTTGAAGATCCAGTTGCCGACCGCATGGCCGGGCCGATGCGCGTCCTGGGCGATGCCGGCCCGCGCGCCGACCGCCATGTCGAAGCCATTCTCGGCCACCAGGGCGACGAGCTGCGAGGCCGAGGCGGCGTCATAGGTGCCGTCGCCATCGGCCATCAGGTAGATGTCGGCATCGACGTCGGAGAACATGCGGCGAACCACGTGGCCCCTGCCGGGGCGCACTTCGCGAAACACCGCGGCGCCAGCCGCCGCCGCGACCGCCGCGGTTCTATCGGTCGAAGCATTGTCGTAGACCACGATGACGGCGTCTGGCAGGGCGCGGCGGAAATCCGCCACCACGGCCGCGATGCTGGCCTCTTCGTTGCGGCAGGGCAGCAGCACGGCCACGCGGGGCCGATGACCGCGCCCAGGCGCTTCGGCTGGCGGATCGGCCCGCCAGCCGCCGCCAAATCGCGCACCGAGGCTTTGCTGCAGCTCGAGGACCGGAGATGACGACGCCATGAAACACCCCGAGGGCCATGTCGCGCCCAGCGTCGATGGTTTCGGCTGGGCGTCTTAAGGCGGGCTGAAACGACCGGGTGCGCGGAGGGTAATTTGCCGTAGATGCTTAACGATGAGCCAGTGCCCTTGAGCAGGCTCGAAGGTGACGGTTCGGGCGTGGGCTTCGGAACCGGGACTCATCACGGCGTCAGGGTTCGATCGGATCGATCTAGACTGCGCATCTTAGACTGAGCTGCGATTGATAATCGCTGATCCCGTCATTCCGGGCGAGCGCAGCGCGGACCCGGAACCGGGGAACCTGGGCGTCGCAGGCTGGAGCACACCGGTTCCGGGTTTGGCTACGCCGCCCCGGAATGAGCGTGAATGACAGATCGCCATCAAGGTGGGCTGGTAGCTGAAAAAGCCGCCCCGGAGCCCCGGGACGGCTTTTTTTATCCTTGCAGCGTTGAAGGCGGATCAGCCCTCGGCCGACACCGCACCAGCCTTTTCGAGGTCTTCGCCGGTCGCCTGATCGACGACCCGCATCGACAGCTTGACCTTGCCGCGATCATCGAAGCCGGTGAGCTTCACCTTGACCTTGTCGCCTTCCTTGACGACGTCGGAGGTCTTGGCGACGCGCCCCTTGGCGAGCTGCGAGATGTGGACGAGGCCATCCTTGGCGCCGAAGAAGTTCACGAAGGCGCCGAAATCGACGACCTTGACGACCGTGCCCTCATAGATGGCGCCGATCTCCGGATCGTTGGCGATCGACTTGATCCAGTTGATGGCGGCCGTGATGGAGGCGGCATCGGAGGAGGCCACCTTGACGGTGCCGTCATCCTCGATGTTGACCTTGGCGCCGGTCTTCTCGACGATCTCGCGGATGACCTTGCCGCCGGTGCCGATCACTTCGCGGATCTTGTCGGTTGGGATCTTCAGCGTCTCGATGCGGGGCGCGAACTCGCCGAGCTCCGAACGGGCGCCCGTGATGGCATTCGCCATCTCGCCAAGGATGTGCAGCCGGCCGTCCTTCGCCTGGGCGAGCGCGACCTTCATGATCTCCTCGGTGATGCCGGTGATCTTGATGTCCATCTGCAGCGAGGTGATGCCCTCGGCCGTGCCGGCCACCTTGAAGTCCATGTCGCCAAGGTGATCCTCGTCACCAAGGATGTCGCTGAGCACCGCGAAGCGCTCACCTTCCTTGATGAGGCCCATGGCGATACCGGCAGTCGGCCGCTTCAGCGGCACACCGGCGTCCATCAGCGCCAGCGAGGCGCCGCACACGGTGGCCATCGAGGACGAACCGTTCGACTCGGTGATCTCCGACACGATGCGGACCGTGTAGGGGAACTCGGCCGCCGGCGGCATCATCGGGCGAATGGCGCGCCATGCGAGCTTGCCATGACCGATCTCGCGACGGCCGGGCGAGCCCATGCGGCCGGTCTCGCCGACGCTATAGGGAGGGAAGTTGTAGTGCAGCAGGAAGCGCTCCTTGTAGGAGCCTTCCAGCGAGTCGATGTACTGTTCGTCCTCGCCGGTGCCGAGCGTCGCCACCACCATGGCCTGCGTTTCGCCACGGGTGAACAAGGCCGAGCCATGGGTCCGGGGCAGGATGCCGACCTCGCCCAGGATCGGACGCACGGTCTTCAGATCGCGCCCGTCGATGCGGGTGCCGTTGTCGAGGATGCTGGAGCGGACGACCTTGGCCTGCAGGTCATGGAAGGCCTCGAGGACAGCCTCCTTCGACAGTCCACCTTCGCTCTGCTGGGCGAAATGCGACGTGGCCTTGGCGCGTACGGCATCGACCGCCTTGTAGCGTTCAGCCTTGGCGGTGATCGCATAAGCCTTGCGCAACTCGTCCTCGACGATGCCACGCACCTGCGTTTCGGCGGCATCCTTGCTGGGCGACTCGAATTCGCGCGGCTCCTTGGCGGCCTTCTCGGCCAATCGAATGATGGCGTCGATCACCGGCTGGAAGCCACGATGGCCGGTCATCACGGCCTCGAGCATGGCGTCTTCGGAAAGCTCGCGAGCCTCCGACTCGACCATCAGCACCGCATCCACCGTGCCCGCGACCACGAGATCAAGCGTGGACGTCTTCATCTCGTCGATCGAGGGGTTCAGCTTGAGCTGGCCGTTGATCTGACCGACACGGGCTGCGCCCACCGGGCCCATAAAGGGGATCCCCGAGATGGTCAGCGCCGCCGAGGTCGCCACAAGCGCCAGGATGTCGGGATCGTTCTCCATGTCGTGCGACAACACGGTGACGACCACCTGGGTGTCGAACAGATATCCCTCGGGGAAGAGGGGGCGGATCGGCCGGTCGATGAGACGGGAAACCAGCGTCTCCTTCTCGGACGGGCGCCCTTCGCGCTTGAAGTAGCCGCCCGGGATGCGGCCGGCCGCGAATGTCTTTTCCTGGTAGTTGACCGTCAGGGGGAAGAAGTCCTGTCCGGGCTTCTGCTTCCTGGCCGACACGACGGTGGCCAGCACGGTGGTTTCGCCGAGGGTCGCCAGCACGGCGCCGTCGGCCTGACGGGCAATGCGGCCGGTCTCGAGCACGAGCTTCTGCCCGGCCCAGTCGATCTCTTCGCGTTCGATGTGGAACATGGATATGCCTTGTCGGTCAGGCGACCCGAGCGGCCATGCGCAGAACGGCGAGAGGCTGGGGCGATTGGGTCGCCGTCAGTCCCTGGCGATCCTGCCATGGCACTGGTCGCCGATGGCTGGCGGACCGCCCCTGCGGCCTGCCTGGATCAATCGCGAGGTTACCCGCGGTGCGAGAACGGCCCCGACCGTTTGGGCGGAGCCGCGTGGTCTGCCGTTTTAGCGGCGGATGCCGAGGCGCTCGATCAGCGAGCGGTAGCGGGCTTCGTCATGCTTCTTCACGTAGTCGAGGAGCGACCGGCGGAGCGAAACGAGCTGCAGCAGGCCGCGGCGCGAATGGTTGTCCTTGACGTGGGTCTTGAAGTGACCGGTGAGGTTCGCGATGCGCTCCGTCAGGATCGCCACCTGCACTTCCGGCGAGCCGGTGTCGTTCGGCTTCGTCGCATATTCCTTCATGAGCGCGGTCTTGCGCTCGGCCGTGATCGACATCGGGAGTCCTTCGTGTTTCGAGGATGCGGCTCGGCCGCGACAAGGACACCCATCAAGGGAGGAGCCGGGATGTCGTCCAGCAGCCCCACAACGGGCATCGCGCCCGGACAGGTCCGAGCGGTAGGGCCTGCATAGCGAAACGCGGCAAAGAACACCAGTGCTTTCGCGGTGTCGAGGCGCCTTGCGGCCAAGGCCTGCATGGCGTGTAATCCAGCGTAACCCACGATCATGAGAGCGCGCATGTTTTTCGCCGCACGATTGTTACGCGTCGCTTCGCTGTGTTTCGCCGGCCTCACACTCGGTGGGTCTGTTGCGGATGCTGCGCCATTGGACGACGTTCCCGCAGCCTTCATGGTGGCCGGGCGTCAGACGATCGTGATCCTGCACGGGGTCGGGCCCCAGATCTACGTTTGTAAAGCCAATGCCGATGGGGCGCTCACTTGGAGTTTTCGCGAGCCGGTGGCCACGCTGCTCGACGGCGACAAGACGGTCGGGCGGCATTATGCGGGACCGAACTGGGATCTTGCGGACGGCAGCGGCATCACCGGAAAAGTGGCGGCGAGCCATGCCGGTGCCACCGGGGCCGACATCCCCTGGCTCGCATTGCAGGTTGTCGCGCATCGTGGTGAGGGGGCGCTGAACAAGGCCGCACTAGTTGTGCGCCTGCACACCGTCGGCGGCCTTCTCGAAGGTGCGTGCCCGCAAGCTGGCGATATGAAAGCCGTTCCCTACGCGGCCGACTATCTGTTCTTCAGTTAAGGGCGGGGATCATTCGCCAGACGGTGGAGTAGAATGGGGTAGGCTCAGGCGCTCGCCGACAGCGGCGTCGTCACCTCTTCAAGCGACTTGCCTTCGGCCCGTACGGCGAAGAGGCCCGCCACCACGGCGGCACCCAGCATCAACGCCGAACCGAAGGCATAGCCCCAGAACAGGTTGAGCCGCGATCCCGAGCCGATCAGCAAACCGAACAAGTAAGGCGCCGCCGCGCCGCCGACGGCCGTGCCGACCGCGTAGAACACAGCAATGGCAAAGGCGCGCATCTCGATCGGAAAGGTTTCGCTCACTGTGAGATAGGCGGCGCTGGCGGCCGGCGAGGCAAAAAAGAAGATTACCATCCAGGCGATGGTCTGGGTGGTGGCCGTGAGCCATCCCGCCAGGAACAGGCCGCCGCTGATCAGCAGAAGAATGCCTGAAAGACCGTAGGTGATCACCAGCATCGGGCGACGGCCGACCACGTCGAACAACCGGCCCAGCAACAATGGCCCCAGAAAATTGCCGAGTGCAAAGGGGAGAATGTACCAACCGACCGAACCACCGGCGACGCCGTAATAGCGCGTCAACACAAGCGCATAGGTGAAGAAGATCGCGTTGTAGAAGAATGCCTGGGCCCCCATCAGCGTCAAAGCGACCAGGGTTCGGGTTCGATGCGTCTCGAACAGCGTCTTGAACACTTCGCCGATCGGCGTGTGGTCGCGCGGCGTGAAGCGCATGGCCTTGTCAGCGGTGACGGGCGGCGTGTCCCCTCCATGCTGCCGCACGTGTGCCTCGATATCATTAAGGATCGCGTCGGCCTCCTCGGCGCGCCCGTGTAGTGCCAACCAGCGTGGGCTCTCCGGCACCCAGGTCCGCATCAGCAGGATGGCAAGGCCGAGCGCGGCGCCAATGAGAAAACAGGCGCGCCAACCATGTTCGGTCGTCAGCCAGGACCCATCGAGGAACACCAGAGAGCCGCGGCCCCAAGGGCCGCACCGATCCAGAACGAACCGTTGATGCAAAGGTCCGTCCAGCCACGATAACGGGCGGGGACGAACTCCTGGATGGTCGAGTTGATGGCCGCATATTCACCGCCGATGCCGGCCCCGGTGAGGAAGCGGAACACGAAGAAGCTCGTGGTGTTCCAGGAAAAGCCCGTCAGAGCGGTGGCGGTCAGGTAAAGGCCGAGCGTGACAAAGAACAATAGCTTGCGGCCGAGGCGGTCAGTCAGCCAGCCGAACACCACGGCGCCCACCACCGCGCCAAGCAGATAGGCAGTGCCGGCAAGGCCGACCTCAGCATCCGACAAATGCAGCGTCGGGCTTTGTTTCAACGCGTCCGACACTGAACCGGCGAGCGTCACCTCGAGGCCGTCGAGGATCCAGGTGATGCCGAGCGCCGCGACGATCAAGCTGTGAAAGCGGCCCCAGCGCAGACGCTCCAGCCGGGCCGGGATGAGGGTGGTGGTGGGGGCTTGGTTCGGCACGGGCTCAGGACGCCTCGATGGATGCGGCTATGCAGCCCATGGTCACGGCAGCGATGCGGGCGGCCGTAAGGGCGGACAGGCGAAAACGGTCGTCGCGCTCCGGCACATATTCGACGACCGCCAGCCCGGCGATGGTGGCCTTGGCCGCTACGCCCCGGATCAGGCCGATCACGTCCTCATAGGACAAGCCGCCCGGCGTCGGCATCGCGACAGCCGGCAAAACCGACGGATCGAGCCCATCGAGATCGATGCACAGGACGCAGCGGGCGCCGGCCGGCAACGGCGCCAGGACAGCCTGGATCCCCTGCCGGTGCAGCGCATAGGAGGTGACGAGATGGCTGCCCCAGCGTCGCGCGTCGTCGTGCTGCCAAGCGCCACCGCTGCCCAGCCCCCGGATGCCCACCTGGACCATGCCCGCGACCCACGCACAATCGGCCGCGCGCCGCATGGTGGAGCCATAGCCGAGGGGATTGCCCTGGATCACGTCGCCCCAGTCCACATGGGCGTCGATCTGCAGGATCCAGATCGGGCCGTGATTCTCGTACGCCTGCAGCATTGGGATGGGCACGGAATCGTCGCCGCCGAGCAGCACCGGGACGGCACCGGCTCGTAATACGGCGGTGACGCTGTCCCGAATGCGGGTTCGGTTGCCTTCCGGATCAAAAGGAGAGGTGGCGATGTCGCCGGCATCCACCATGCCGCGATCATCGCCCTCGGTCGGGAACATCGTCGCGTCGAGGTCGAAATCGAACTGGCTGAGCGAAGGTCCAAACTCGGAGGACGCTTCGCGGATCAGGCGCGGACCCAGAGCCGAATGGCTGGCGACGCCATGCTGATAGGGTGAGGCTTCAGAGGCGCCGAGCACGACGACGGCCGCCGCTTGAAGATCGTCCAGCGAGACAGCCTTGAGGCCGATGAACGTCGTCGGTTCTACCATGCGGTCTCGCTCTCCCTGAGCCAGACCATCAAGGCGCAAGGAAAGTTCCCGCAGTGGCCCGCGAGGACCGCTAAACGGCGTGAAGCCGAACCTCAGAACGGCAGGTTGAACACCCGATGGGGCTGTAAGGCCCCTTGCTCGATAGGGCCGAACGCCACCACGATGCCGCCACAGGCCGCGAATGCCATGCCCTCGAACGGAGCGTCATGACCACGCAGGATCAACGGCTGGCCGCGGCGGAGATGCACGGCATCACCCCTGTTCACCGGCACGCAGGCCACCTCGCTCAAGCCGGCTTCGACCGAGAGGAGGCCCTGCGGACCATCGGGGTGATCCAGCACGTCCAGGCCGACCGCGTCCTGTTCCAAAAAGGGGCCGACGCGGGTGCGGCGCAAGGCCGTGACATGCCCGAAGCACCCCAGCATCAGCCCAAGGTCGCGCGCGATCGCCCGCACATAGGTGCCCTTCCCGCAGCGAGCCTCGAGCACCACCTCGTCGGCGCTCGGCACAGCGATGAGGTCGAGCCGGTGAATGGTGATGGGACGCGGCGGCAGTTCCACTGCTTCGCCATCTCGGGCCCGGTCATAGGCCCGTTCGCCATCCACCTTGATGGCCGAGAAGGCAGGCGGCTTTTGCATGATGGTGCCGACGAAGGCCGGCAGGGCGCGGAGCACGGCATCCGTGTCGGGCCGCGCGTCCGATTGCGCCACAGGGTGCCCTTCGGTGTCGTCCGTGTTGGTCTGGATGCCCCAGCGCACCGTGAAGCGGTAGGCCTTCTCGCCGTCCTGAACGAAAGGCACCGTCTTGGTGGCCTCGCCGAGTGCGATCGGCAGGATGCCGGATGCCAGCGGGTCGAGGGTGCCGGCGTGACCCGCCTTCTTGGCGTTGAAAATGCGCTTCATGCGGCTCACCGCATGGGTCGAGGTCATGCCGACCGGCTTGTCGAAGACAACCCAGCCGTTGACCTCGTTGCGCGTGTTACGGTGTTGACCCCTGGGCTGGTTCATCAAACGGCTTTGTGCTTGGTCCGGAAAGAAGAAGGGCCGGGCAAGCCCGGCCTTGTGGAGCGATCATCGAAGGGCGACGTGTCGGCCCCGTCGATCAGTGCGGCCGCTGCGGCGCCTCGTCGTCATCCTCGCCCAGCACGGCCAGGTCGCGCTGCACTTCGGGTGAATTGAGCAGGGTATCAATGCGGGAGCCGCGGTCGAAGCTTTCATCGACGCGGAAGCGCAGCTCGGGCGCGAACCGCAGCGTGCACTTATGGGCGACCTCGCTCCGCATGAACTTGCGATTGCGATCGAGCGCTTCGAGCACCGGATTCACGTCCTTGCCGCCAAGCGGCATCACGAAGACGGTGGCGAGCTTCAGATCGGGCGACATGCGGACCTCCGGCACGGAGATCACATGGTCGTCGAGGACAGGATCGTTGACCACGCCTTGCGACAGAAGATCGGCGACGACGTGGCGGATGAGCTCGCCGACCCGCAGCATGCGCTGGGACGGCTGGTCACCGGAATGATGAGAACGTGACATGACCTGACCTGTTTCGCGAACGGCCCATGGGCCTCAACGCGACGAAGATGGATAGGTTGGGTAGAGATCAAAAACGAAGAGCCGCAAGGAAGCGACAATGTCGTTCCCTTGCGGCTCTTGGATAGTCGCGGATTAAAGCGTGCGCTTTTCCTCGTGGACGCGGTAGCACTCGATCACATCGCCCTGGCGCATGTCCTGGTAGGACTCGAAGGCCATGCCGCATTCCTGACCGGCCAGCACTTCCTTGACCTCGTCCTTGAAGCGCTTGAGGGTCGACAGCTTGCCCTCGTGCACCACGACGTTGTCGCGGATGAGCCGTACGCCGGCGCCGCGCTGCACATTGCCGTCGGTGATCCGGCAACCGGCGACCTTGCCGATCTTGGAGATGTTGAACACCTCCAGGATCATGGCATTGCCCAGCATCTCCTCGCGGAGCGTCGGGGGCAGCATGCCGGACATGGTCGCCTTCACGTCATCCACGAGGTTGTAGATGATGTTGTAGTAGCGGATCTCGACACCAGCCTGTTCGGCTGAGAACCGGGCTTCCTTGTGGGCTCGCACGTTGAAGCCGAGGATCACGGCATTCGACGCCTGAGCCAAGGTGACGTCCGATTCCGTGACGCCGCCGACGCCCGAATGCACCACGCGGGCCCTGACCTCGTCGTTGCCGAGCTTGTCGAGCGTCGCGATGATGGCTTCGACCGAGCCCTGCACGTCGCCCTTGATGACCAGCGCCATTTCCTTGCGGTTGGCGGTCTTGATCTGGCTCATCATGTCGGCGAGCGTGCCACGAGCCTGGCCGCCACGAACGGCCAGCTTCTCGCGTCGCAAACCCTCGCGGTACTCCACAACCTCACGAGCGCGCGCTTCGCTTTCCACCACGGCGAGACGGTCACCCGCCTCGGGGGCGCTGGACAGGCCAAGCAGTTCGACCGGGAACGACGGCCCGGCCATGTCGACCGTCTCGCCCTGATCGTCCAACATGGCGCGAACACGACCCCAGGCCGTGCCGGCCACCACGATGTCGCCGACAATGAGCGAGCCCTTTTGCACCAGAACGGTAGCCACGGGGCCCCGGCCACGATCGAGGCGGGCCTCGATCACGGTGCCATCGGCAGCCCGATCGGCATCGGCCTTGAGATCGAGCACTTCGGATTGCAGATCGATGGCCTCGAGCAACCGATCGAGGTTGATGCGCTTCGTCGCCGAAACCTCGACCTCGAGCGTATCGCCGCCCATGCTTTCCACCTGCACGTCGTAGTGCAACAGCTCGCTGCGCACGCGTTCGGGCTTGGCGTCGGCCTTGTCGATCTTGTTGATCGCCACGATGATCGGCACCTTGGCGGCGCGGGCATGGCTGATCGCCTCGATGGTCTGCGGCATGACGCTGTCGTCGGCCGCCACCACCAGCACCACGATGTCGGTGACCTTGGCACCACGGGCCCGCATGGCCGTGAAGGCCGCGTGACCGGGAGTGTCGATGAAAGTGATCGGCATGCCGCTCGGCGCGATAACCTGATAGGCGCCGATGTGCTGCGTGATACCACCAGCCTCGCCTGACACGACGCTGGCCGAGCGGATAGCATCGAGGAGCGAGGTCTTGCCGTGATCGACGTGGCCCATGATGGTCACGACCGGCGGCCGCGGCTCCATGTTCTCCTCGTCGTCGGGCTCGTCGAACAAGCCTTCCTCGACGTCAGCCTCGGACACGCGCTTGACGGTATGGCCGAGTTCCTGCGCGATCAGTTCGGCCGTGTCGGCATCGATGGCGTCGTTGATCTTCACCATCTGGCCCTGCTTCATCAGCATGCGGATGACGTCGACCGCGCGTTCCGACATGCGGTTCGCGAGTTCCTGGATGGTGATGGTTTCCGGCACCACGATTTCGCGGGCGATCTTTTCCTTCTGCTCGGCCACCTGGCCGCGCGTCAGGCGCTGGGTGCGGCGGCGGAAGGCCGCGACCGAACGGGTCCGATCTTCCTGCTCCGACGTCGCATTGGCGACCGTCAGGCGGCCACGGCTCTTTTCGCCGCTGCGCGGCGTGCGGGCCGGCAGCACCTGTCGGGGGGGCGCGAGGTTGCGCAAACGCGGCGCCGGACCGCGCGCGGCATCGTCGGTGCCGGTCGTGGCGCCCACGGGGCGGCGCTGGCCGGCCGCATCGGTCTGCGGCAGGCGGCGACGCGCTTCTTCCTCGGCCTTGCGCTTCGATTCGGCTTCCTGGGCGCGCCGGGCATCTTCTTCCCGCTTGCGGGCTTCGGCCGCCTCGCGGTCGGCACGATCGAGCGCTTCCTTCTCGTTGCGGATCTTCGCATCGAGTTCGGCGCGCCGACGGTCTTCTTCTTCACGGGTCTTGGCGCCGGCGAGTGCGCGGGCCCGAGCCTCGCGCTCTTCCTCGGTCAGCGTGCGCAGCACCATGCCGCCCCGCGGTGGGACGGGACG
>NZ_JARPVX010000074.1:0-19773 GCF_033947565.1 Lichenihabitans sp. Uapishka_5 | reverse complement strand
CCCCCCCCCCCCCGGCGGCCCGCCCGCCCCCGCCCTGAACCCCCCCCCGCCGCCCCACCCCCCCCCCCCCCCCGCCACCTGCCAGGGCACGGGGGCGAAGCCGTCGGCCACCCGCAGGCTGCCGCTGGCCGCCAGGCTGCCCGCAAAGGCGGGCGCAGCCCCGGTGCGGTCGGGCGTCGGGCTTAGCGTCACGGTGCCGTCAAGATCGGCATGGCCGAGCGACGCCGTGTCGTCGGCGACGAGCTTCAGCCGCAAGCGCCGGCCCGCATAGGCGCCCGTCGACAAGCGGAACCGGAAGGTGCCGGCCGGCGCCTTCGCCTGCCCGCTCAGGCGCAACGGCCCGAACAACGATTCGGCCTCACCCTCTGCATCGAGCCCCGACACGGCGGCGCGCTCGCGCCCGGATGGGTCCCGCACCACCACGGCGCCGTCCCGCACCCGGATATGGCGAAAGGTGAAGCGCTGCGGGTTCGCCACATCCCAGACGCCGGCCACCAGCGTGCCGTCCGGGCGCGTCGTCAGGTTGAGGTGTGGCCGCAGCGCCGTGGCGTCGACGAACTCGACGGCCCCCTGCAGCAGGCTGTTGATCGACAGTTCGGCATCGAGACCGGCCACCGTCACGGACGGGTCCTGCGGGGTGGCGCCGGCGATCGACACCTGCGTGGCGCGGAACAGCGGCCGGGGCAGCAGCTTGACGTCCACCGTTCCGCCGATGCGGACTTCCGCCCCGATGGCACCCGACAGCTTGGCGGCCAGCCAGTCGCGCTGGTGGTTCCAGTTGACCAGATAGGGTCCGACCAGCAGCGCCGACAACAGGGCGATCAGGGCGATCGCGAAGATCGTCAGGCTTTCACGCACGAGAGCGGCGCATCCTTGCGGTTCGAGGGCGCCCGATCATAGCGGGTTTCCGCAAGGCGCGCCCATCGGCCCGACGTCACCCCTTCTCAGGGCCGGGCCGCTGGCCGGCGCCGAGGCGGGCGGCGTGCCAGCGCAGGTGGCTTTCGATGACGCTGGCGATGAAGAAATAAGAATGGTCGTAGCCGGGCCGCAGGTGCAGCGTCAGTGCGATGCCGGCGTCGCGGCAGGCGGCCTCGAGCAGGTGCGGCTTCAGCTCGCGTTCCAGGAAATTATCGGCCAACCCTTGGTCGACCAGGATCTCGGGCACCCGGGCGCCATCGGCGATCAGCGCACAAGCATCGTAGCGACGCCAGGCGGTGCGGTCCGCCCCGAGATAACCGCCGAGCGCCTTCTCGCCCCAAGGGCAGTGCAGCGGCGACACGATCGGCGCCAGCGCCGACACGCTGCGGAACCGGCCGGGGTTGCGCAGCGCCACCGTCAGCGCCCCGTGGCCGCCCATCGAATGGCCGCTGATGGCCTGCCGGTCGCGGTCGAGCGGCAGGGCGTCGAACACCAGCCCCGGTAGTTCGTCCTCGATGTAGCTCCGCATGCGGAAGTTCGTGGCCCAGGGCGCCTGTGTGGCGTCGAGGTAGAAGCCCGCCCCCTGGCCGAAGTCCCAGGCAGGATCGTCCGGCACGCCGTCGCCGCGCGGCGAGGTGTCGGGCGCCAGGAGGGCGAGGCCGAGCTCGGCCGCTACCCGCTGAGCGCCGGCCTTTTCGATGAAGTTGGTTTCGGTGCAGGTCAGCCCGGCCAGGAACCACAACACCGGCACCGGCCCGTGCTCGGCCTGCGGCGGCAGGTAGGCGGCCACCCGCATGGGCGTGCCGGTCGCGGTGGAGTGATGCCGATAGGTGCGCTGCAGGCCGTCGAACAGCCGCGCCTCGGAAACGAGCTCGAGCGTCATGGGCAGCCTATCCTTATCCGGTCGAACTTGCCATTGCGAGCGCGAGCGAAGCAATCCAGAACCCCGGCGCCGGGCTGGATTGCCACGGGGACTGCGCCGCCTCGCAATGACGGGTGAGCGCCATCAGTAGACGACGACCGAGCGGATCGACTCGCCGGCATGCATCAGGTCGAAGCCCTTGTTGATGTCTTCGAGCGGCATGGTGTGGGTGATCAGGTCGTCGATGTTGATCTTGCCCTCCATGTACCAGTCGACGATCTTCGGCACGTCGGTGCGCCCTCTCGCTCCGCCAAAAGCGGAGCCGCGCCAGTTGCGGCCGGTGACGAGTTGGAACGGCCGCGTCGCGATCTCGGCGCCCGACGGGGCCACGCCGATGACGATCGAGGTGCCCCAGCCGCGATGGCAGCATTCGAGCGCCTGGCGCATGGTGTGGACGTTGCCGATGCACTCGAACGAGAAGTCGGCGCCGCCGCCCGTGATGTCGACGATGGCCTGCACGACCTTGTCGCGGCCGACCTCGTCCGGGTTGACGAAATCCGTCATGCCGAACTTGCGGGCCATGTCGGCCTTGGCCGGGTTGAGGTCGACGCCGATGATCTTGTCGGCCCCGACCATGCGGGCACCCTGGATGACGTTCAAGCCGATGCCGCCGAGCCCGAACACCACAACATTGGCGCCGGGCCACACCTTGCCGGTGTAGACCACCGCGCCGATGCCGGTGGTGACGCCGCAGCCGATGTAGCAGATCTTGTCGAAGGGGGCGTCCTCACGCACCTTGGCGACCGCGATCTCGGGCAACACCGTGAAATTCGAGAAGGTCGAGGTGCCCATGTAGTGGAACACCTCGCCACCGTCGCAGGCGAAGCGTGTCGTGCCGTCGGGCATCAGGCCCTGGCCTTGGGTCGCGCGGATGGCGGTGCACAGGTTGGTGCGCTGGCTGAGGCAGCTTTTGCACTGCCGGCATTCGGGCGTGTAGAGCGGGATCACGTGGTCGCCGACCTTCACGCTGGTGACGCCCGGGCCCACCTCGCGCACGATGCCGGCGCCCTCATGGCCCAGGATGGCCGGGAACTTGCCCTCGGAATCGAGGCCCGACAGCGTATAGGCGTCGGTGTGGCAAAGGCCGGTCGCCATGTTCTCGACCAGCACCTCGCCGGCCCGGGGCCCGCCGATCTCGATCGTCTCGATCGTCAGCGGCTTGTTGGCCTCCCAGGCGACGGCGGCGCGGCTCTTCATGGTGGTCCCTTGCGGCGGGTGTGGGGCGTCGACCCCGTCAAAGCATGAAACGGGGACGGCTCAAAGCCCTTGCTGCACCACGGAGAAGGCCGCCTCGTGGCGCGGGCGGCGCAAGTTGTTCACGGTTGCTGGGGTATTCAAACCGGAGGGGCGATACAGGCGGGCGCGGCATGAACAGCGATTGCGGCATGGGCGACGCGAACGAGGCCGCGCGGCTTCAATCCCTGCGGAGCCTGGACATCCTCGACACGGCACCCGAGGAGGAGTTCGACGTCCTGGTCCAGGCCGCCTCCACGGCCTGCGGCACGCCGATCTCGTTCATGAGCCTCGTCGATGCCGACCGGCTCTGGGCCAAGGCGTCGCACGGCATGCCGGGCGTCGTCGTGGCGCCGCGCCGGTCGAATTTCTGTTCCATGACGATCACGGGCGACGACGTCCTGGAGGTGCCCGACGCGACCCTCGACCCGCGGTTCGCCGGGCTCGATTCCGTGCGGGCCGAGGGCGGCGTGCGGTTCTACGCCGGGGCGCCGATCCGCTTGAAGGATGGCCACACGGTCGGCACCGTTTGCGTGATCGACACCATGCCGCGCCGGCTCGAGCCGGCCCAGCGCGAGGTGCTGCGCTGTTTGGCGCTCGCGGCCGCCCGCGGCCTCGATGCCCGCCGGTCGCTGCTGGCCCAGCACCGCATCGCCTTGTCGCTGCAGACCACGATGACGGCGCTCGACGCCAGCCATGACCGCTTGCGCCGCCATTACGAGGCGACGCCCGCGATGTTGCACGCCATCGACGCCGATGGTCGCCTGCTGATGGTCAGCGACCTGTGGCTGAGCAAGCTCGGCTATGGGCGTCGGGAAGTGATCGGGCGCCTGGTCACCGACTTCCTCACCGATGCGTCGCGCCGCAAGGCCCGTGACGTGGTGATCCCGCGGTTCTTCCGCGACGGCCATTGTTCCGGCGTCTCCTACCAGATGGTGGCCAAGAACGGCAGGGTCATCGACGTGCTGCTGTCGGCCGTGGTGGAACGGGGCGCGGCGGGCGAAGACCGTCACAGCCTGACCGTGATCGAGGACGTGACCGACCGGCTTCGGACCGCGCGTGCCCTGCAGGACAGCGAAACGCGCTACCGGCGGCTGGCGGAGGCCACCAACGACGTCATCACGCAGCTCGATATGAACCTGGTGCGCCGCTACGTGTCGCCCGCCTGCCGCAGCGTGCTGGGCTACGAGCCCGACGAGTTGATCGGCCAGGTGGCGAACAAGAGCATCCATCCGGACGACAAGGCATCCCTGCGGTCGGTTTTCGATAAACTGGTGGGCGGCACCATGCCGGGCGACCGGACCATGGTGACCTACCGGACGCGGCACAAGCGGGGCGACTGGATCTGGGTCGAGGTCGGGCTGAACCTGGTGCGCGACCCCGACAACACGCCGCGCCATATGATTTGCGCCCTGCGCGACATCACCGAGCGACGCCGCATCGCGGAAGCGCTCGACGCCGCCCGTGCGGCGGCCGAGCGGGCGGCCGCGAGCAAAACCGAGTTCCTGGCCAACATGAGCCATGAGCTCAGGACGCCGCTGACGGGCCTGCTCGGCCTGCACGACCTGCTGGCCCGCGAGCCCGACCTCGCCCCCCAGCACCGCGCCAAACTGGCCATGGCCCAGGAAACCGGGCGCTCGCTGATGGCCGTCATCAACGACGTGCTCGATTTTTCGAAGATCGAGGCCGGCCAACTGGCCATCGAGACCGTGCCGTTCGACCTGACCGCCCTCATCACGGCCTGCCGGGATTTCGCCACCGGGGATGCGGCCCGCAAGGGCCTTGTGCTCGACGCCACCGTGCCGACCGGCCTGTTCCTGATGGGCGACCCCACGCGGCTGCGGCAGGTGCTGCTCAACCTCCTCGGCAACGCTGTCAAATTCACCGCCACGGGGCGGATCGACATCGTGGCCACCTACGAGGCCGGTCCGGCGCAGTTGCGTCTCACCGTCAGCGACACCGGCATCGGCATCCCGGACGACAAGCTCGAGGCGATCTTCGAGCGCTTCAGCCAGGCCGACGGATCCATCACGCGGCAGTTCGGCGGCAGTGGCCTCGGCCTGTCGATCTGCAAGAACCTCGTCAAGCTGATGGGAGGCACCCTCCGCGTGACCTCCACGATGGGCCAGGGGTCGACCTTCACGATGACCATCCCGGCCGCGACCGCCGAACCCGTGGTGGCCCGCCCGCTGGACGCGCTGCTGGCGGCCGCGGTGCCGCGCCGCGTCCTGCTGGCGGAAGACAACCGGCTGAACGGGATGATCATCACCGAAATGCTCAGCCGCGCCGGCCATCGCGTGATGGTGGTCGAGAACGGGCAGGACGCCATGGCGCTGCTGGCCGCCGACGAGCCCTTCGACGTGGTGCTGATGGACGTCCAGATGCCGGTGCTCGACGGATATTCGGCCACGCGCGCCATCCGGGCCGGCGAGAACGGCACGGCGCACCGCATGCCGATCCTCGGCCTGACCGCCAACGCCACCACCGAGGACGAGGCGCATTGCGCCGCCGCCGGCATGGACGCCCACGTGGCCAAGCCGATCGACTGGGACGACCTGCTGCGCAAGATCGACCGGTTGAGCGGCGGCGCCCCCGCGGCTTCGCCGGCGCCGCCCGCCGCCGCCCCGGTACCCGACGGCGTGCTCGACCGCGAAAGCCTCGCCACCCTGGCCGGCATCATCGGGGCGGACCGCCTCGGAACCATGCTGGACGCCTTCGTGGCCGAAGTGCGCGATCAACTCGACATCCTCCCGACCATGCCGGAAGCGGAGTTGATCGGCTTCGCCCACAACTGGACCTCGATGGCCGGGCATTTCGGCTTCACGGAATTGCAGCATCATGCGGCCGAACTGCACGTCGAGGCGCGGGCGGGCCGCGGCACCGCGCGTGTCGGCGCCCTCAGGATGGCGGCCGAGCGCGCCATCGCGGCGGCGGTCGAACGGCCTTTTACACAATCGGCTTAAAGCTTCCTTTGTGTTTGGGTGCAAGGGTTTACGGGCGGAGGCGTGGCCTTCACCCCAAACCATCGCGGGCGCCCGATGCGGATCGACGATTTCCAGCAGTTCCTGATGGTCGACGACAGCGAGACCGAGCTGTTCCTGACGCGGGCCATCTTCCAGCACAGCTACCCCGGCATCCCGTTCCGGTGCGAGCGCGACGCCGCCCTGGCGCAAGCCCATGTGATCGGTGCCGGCACGAACGGCGTCGATGCCGCCCGGATCTGCATCCTGCTCGACATCCGCATGCCGCGCACCAACGGCTTCGAGCTGATCTACAAGCTGCGCAACGACGTCGGCACCTATCGCTGCCGCATCCTGATGTTGTCGGGTTCGCGCGTCGACGACGACCGGGACCATTCGGCCGCGATCGGCGCCGACGGCTTCGTGACGAAGCCCTTCACCCTATCCAAGCTCGAAGCTGCGCTGGCAGGCTGCGAGGCGCAAAGCGCGGCAGCCTGACGGCCCCGCTTGCGCCGGACCCTGCGAAGCGCCTAACACCCGACCGAGGCGCCGCGCCGGGCCATCGGGGCTGACGGCCCGCCCCAGGGGGGCCGGCGTGAACATCCTGTCGATCCAGTCGCACGTCACCTATGGTCACGTCGGCAATGCGGCCGCCACCTTTCCGATGCAGCGGCTCGGCCATGAGGTGTGGCCGATCCACACCGTGCAATTCTCCAACCACACCGGTTATGGCGCCTGGCGCGGCCAAGTCTTCGATGCCGGACTGATCGGCGAATGCCTGGCCGGCATGGCCGAGCGGGGCGTTCTGGCCACCTGCGACGGCGTGCTGTCGGGCTATATGGGGTCGGCCGACACCGGCATCGCGATCCTCGAGGCCGTATCGACCGTCAAGACCCAGCAGAACGGGGCGCTATATTGCTGCGACCCGGTGATCGGCGACGTCGGCCGCGGCGTCTTCGTGCGACCCGGCATCGCGGAATTCATGCGCCACAAGGCCGTCCCGGCGGCCGACCTCATCACGCCGAACCAGTTCGAGCTCGAGCTGCTATGCGGCCACGAGACGGCCAGCCTGCCCGCCGTTCGCAGGGGCCTCGCGGCCGTGCATGCCACCGGGCCGGCCACCATCCTGGTCACGTCCTACCTCGGCCAGGACACACCGGCGGACGCCATCGACCTCCTGGCTTCCACGGCCGATGGGCTTTGGCGGGTGCGGACGCCTCGGCTCGACATCAGCGTCAACGGAGCCGGCGATGCGATCGCGGCGCTGTTCTTCGTGCACCTGCTGGACACGCGCTCGGCACCCGAGGCGCTGTCGCGGGCAGCTTCGGCGGTGCATGGCCTGCTGCGACACACCCTGGAAGCAGGATCACGGGAGATTGCCTTGGTGGCGGCCCAGGATGAGTTCGTCCGCCCCAGCCGCACCTTTGCAGCAGAAGCCATTTGACACATTCGAACGTTTTGACATTTTCGACGCTTTGCCATGTTTTCCTGAACTGGCGCGGCGCGGTGCACTGATAAACCAGATGGTCAGCTTCGCGTGAGGCTGCGATGGCAAAACGGCCCAATCCACCTCCCCATCCATGATCGATGGCATAACGGGCCGCTTTGCCATGACACGCGAAATTGCCAGATTGGCCGAAGGTGGTCGCATCGTGGTACCGGCCCGGATACGCAAGGCGCTCGCGCTCGACAAGGGTGACGCCGTGTGGCTCAACCTCGTCGATGGCGAGCTCCGCATCCGTCCGGCCCGATCGGCGCTGAAACGAATCCAGCAGCACCTCCTCCCCTTCGCGCCCGGCAGACCGCCGTCCGACGAGCTGGTGGCCGACCGACGCATCGAGGCCGCCCGCGATGGGGGTTGAGCGCTTCGTGCTCGATGCCTCGGCCCTCCTGCGCCTGTTCTTTCAACAAGCTGGAGCCGCACGCGTCGAAGCCGTGCTCGACCGTGCCGTCATGTCGGCGGTGAATTATGCCGAGGTGGTGGCCAAGCTCGCCGACCGCGGCGTGCCGATGAATGCGGTGGCGGCGGACCTCGCCGACCTCGACCTCGAGATCGTACCGGTCGATCGGGCCCTGGCCGATGACGCCGGCTGGATCGGGGCAGGCCCGAACCGCAGCGGCCTTGCGGTGACGGACCGCTGCTGTCTCGCCTTGGCCCGGCGCCTCGGTGCCGTGGCGATGACCACCGACCGGGGCTGGCCACCCATCGGCGCCGCCATCGGGGTCGCGGTCGAGGTGCTGCCCGATCACGCGACGGGGTGACGGCGCGCCGCCTGCCGTGATACCGCACACCCATGCTCGAAGGCCTGCCGCCCAACAATGCCGCCACCGTGCTGCGCCTCGCCTGCAGCGAAGCGGAGGCGCGTGCTGCGGCCGATTTCGTGGTCGAGTTCTTCGACCCGGCCGAAACCGCCGCTGCCGCCTTCGAAGATGAGGACGCGCCCGGCGAGCCGAAGCCTTGGATGCTGGAAGTGTTCTTCGGCCGCCCGCCCGACGAGGATTTCGTGCGCGGCTTGCTGGCCCAGTCGGCCGGGCCCGATTGCGCCGCCGCGGCCAGCTTCGGCAGCGTCGCCGAACGCGACTGGGTGGCGCGCTCGCTCGAAGGGCTGCACGCCGTAAGGGCCGGGCGCTTCCTGGTGCACGGCGCCCATGACCGCGACCGGCTGCGTTCGAACGATCTCGGGCTCGAGATCGAGGCGGCCCTGGCTTTCGGCACCGGCCACCACGGCACCACGCGGGGCTGCCTCCTGATGCTCGATGCCGAATTGAAGCGGCGGCGCCCCCGGCGGGTGCTCGACCTCGGCACCGGCACGGGTGTGTTGGCCATGGCGGCCGCCCGGGCGCTGCGCCAGCCGGTGCGCTGCGGCGACATCGACCGGATCGCGGTCGATGCCGCGGCCGGCAATGCACGCCTGAATGGCGTCGGCCCTCATGTGCGACCGGTCGTGTCGGTCGGGGCGCGCCACGGCACGCTGCGGGCGGGCGCCCCCTATGACCTCATCTTCGCCAACATCCTGGCCAAGCCGCTGCGGCTGCTGGCGCCGTCGATCAGCGCCATCGCGGCCCGAGGGGGCGTGCTGATCCTGTCGGGGTTGTTGGCGCGCGACGTGCCAGGCATCCTGTCGAGCTATGCGGCGCAGGGCTTCGCGCTGCGCCGGCGCCTCGAGCTCGAAGGCTGGTGTACGTTGCTGCTCGGCTAGGCTGTCGGGTCGAGGGAGACCTCGACCATCGGGCAGCCGACCCCGAGAAAGACCTGAAGTCGGTCTGGTTCGCAAGGACCCGGGACAGACTTCAGCGGCACGATCCGTGCATCGTTCATCGGCCGTTCGGGGAACGGCGCCCACATGACCCGTTCCGCGGAGCTCGGATCGATCGCCATGCAAAAGCCCGTCCTGGTCGTGCTCCATCAGGAACATTCGTCGCCGGCCCGCATCGGCCGGCTGCTACGGGCGCGCGGCTACCCGCTCGACATCCGGCGGCCGCGCTTCGGCGACCCGTTGCCCCCGACCATGGCGGAGCATGCCGGCGCGGTGATCTTCGGTGGCCCGATGAGCGCCAACGACCCGGACGACTTCATCAAGACGGAAACCGACTGGATCGGCGTGCCGCTGCGGGAAGGCGTGCCGTTCCTCGGTGTCTGCCTCGGGGCGCAATTGTTCGCCCGCCACCTCGGTGAGAAGGTTTATCCGCATCCGGCCGGACGGGTCGAGGTCGGCTATTACCCGATCACGCCGACCGCCGAAGCGGAGCGGCTGTTCGGCACCGGCGTCTTTCCGCGTCGCGTTTACCAATGGCATCGGGAAGGCTTCGACCTGCCGCGCAGCGCCAGCCTGCTGGCGTCGGGCCTCGATTTCGAGGTGCAGGCCTGCCACGTGGCAGAACGCGCTTTCGCGCTGCAGTTCCACCCCGAAGTGACCTACGCGATGATGTGCGCCTGGACCGTCAAGGGCCATGACCGCATGACGATGCCGGGGGCCTGGCCGACCCGGCAGCACCACCTCGACGGCTGGTTCGCCCATGACGCTGCCGTGGCGCGCTGGCTCGACGCCTTTCTGGGGTTCTGGATCAGCCGGGGCCGCGACAGCGCCCAGCCCGCGACCGGACCGGCGATCGAACGGGCCTTCCCGGCCGGCACCGATCTTGCCACCGCGGCCGAATAGGCCGCGAAACCGTCACACCAGCGGGTAATGGCAGGCCGCCATCTGGCCGGCCGGCATCGGCCGCAGCTGCGGCGCTTCGGTGCGGCAGCGCGCTTGTGCCTTCGGGCAGCGGGTGTGGAAGCGGCACCCCGACGGCGGGTCGAGGGGGCTCGGCACATCGCCGCGCAAGACGATGCGTTCCCGCGGCGGCCCGTCCACCTCGGGCACCGGCACGGCGGCGATCAGCGCCGCCGTGTAGGGGTGGGCCGGCTCCGCGAAGATCGTGTCGGTCGGGCCCGTCTCGACGATGGCGCCGAGGTACATCACGGCGGTCCGCCGCGACACCTGGCGGATCACGCTCAGGTCGTGGGCGATAAACACATAGGTGATGCCGAGCCGGTCCTGTAGGTCCATGAATAGGTTGACGATCTGGGCCTGCACCGACACGTCGAGCGCCGACACCGATTCGTCCGCCACCACCAGGGCCGGGTCGAGGGCCAGCGCCCGGGCGATGCCGATGCGCTGCCGCTGGCCGCCCGAGAACTCGTGCGGGTAGCGTTCGAGGTGGTCGGCCTCGAGGCCGACGAGGTCCATCAGCTCCACGAGCCGGGCGCGGATATCGCCGCCGGAATAGCGCCGTCCGTCCGGCCGGCGATGCACCTTCAAGGGTTCGGCCACCAGCTCGCCGACACGCCGCCGCGGGTTCAGCGACGCCGCCGGGTCCTGGAACACCATCTGCATGCGCGGGCGCAGCGGCCGGAGACCGCGCAGCCCAAGGCGCGTGATGTCGTGGCCCTCGAACAATACCTGGCCGGAGGTCGGCTCGTAGAGCCGCAACAAGGCGCGCCCGAGCGTGGACTTGCCACAGCCGGACTCGCCCACGAGTCCCAGCGTTTCGCCGCGCTCCACCGTCAGCGACACGTCGTCGACCGCGCGCAGCACCTGCGGCCCGCCCGCCGTGAAGCGCCCGCCGAGGCTGAAGTGCATCGACAGGTTCTTGGCCTCGAGGAGGGGCGCAGGGGTATTCATCGGACTCCAGTCGCATGAACCGGGTGCAAGCACAGCCAGTCGTCATTCCGGGGCGGCGAAGCCGAACCCGGAACCGGGCGCGTATCCGTCCAACAGTGAGGCTCCCGGTTCCGGATCTTCGCTGCGCTCCGTCCGGAATGACGCGCGGGGCCTCTCATCACCGTCCCACCGGCTCCAGCAGCGCTTCGGCCCGGTAGCAGGCCACGGTCTGCCGGTCGCGCCGGAACAACGGCGGGTCGCGGTCGCAGGGCTCGTACCGATAAGCGCAGCGCGGCGCGAAGCGGCAGCCAGGCGGGCGGTTGGCGGGCGACGGCGGGGCACCCGGAATGGCGATCAGGCGATGCGGCCGCGCCCCCCGCATGGGCGGGATCGAGCGCAACAGCCCTTCCGTATAGGGGTGGCCAGGGTGGCGGAACACCGGCGGCTTCGGGCCTTCCTCGACGATGCGGCCGGCATACATCACCATCACGCGGTCGGCCACCTCGGCCACCACGCCCATGTCGTGGGTGACGAGGATCACGGCCGAGTCGTGGTCGCGCCGCAACTGCTCGATCAGCCGCAGGATCTGGGCCTGCACCGTGACGTCGAGGGCGGTCGTGGGCTCGTCGGCGATCAACAGCGACGGGTCGCAGCTGAGCGCCATGGCGATCATGGCGCGCTGCCGCATGCCGCCCGACAACTGGTGCGGGTAGCGGTCGACCTGGATGGCCGGCGACGGCATGCCCATTTCGCCCAGCAGTTCGATCGCGCGGGCGCGCGCTTGTTTCTTGGTCAGCTTGCGGTGGGCCCTGAGCTGTTCGGCGATCTGCCAGCCGATCGTGTAGACCGGCGTCATGGCGCTCATCGGGTCCTGGAAGATCATGGCGATCTCGTCGCCCCGCACGGCCTGGAGCTTGCCCCGGGCCATGCCGACGATCTGCTGGCCCTTGTAACGGATCGAGCCGGTCACCAGCGCGTTCGGGTCGGTGATCAGGCCCATCAGGGCCAGCGAGGTGAGCGACTTGCCGGAGCCGGATTCGCCGACGAGCGACACGAGCTCGCCGGGCCGGATCGCGAAGGACACGTCGTCGACCGCCGTCACGAGCCCGTGCTCGGTGCGGAAGGCGACGCTGAGGTGTTCGACCGCCAGCAGCGGCTCGGCCGCCGATGGTGGCTCGGACGGGGCGCGGTCAAGCACGGCTGGTTCTCACGCGCGGGTCGAGGGTGGCATAGAGCACGTCCACCACCGCATTGGCGCCCACCACGAAGACGGACGCATACATAACGGCGGCGAGGATCATCGGCAGGTCGAGATTGCCGAAGGCGTTGTAGGTGAGGAAGCCGACGCCCTGGAGGCCGAAGACGATCTCGACCAGCAACGTGCCGCCCCCCACCAGCGCCCCGAAGTCGAGCCCGAACAGCGATACGAAGGTGATCAGCGAGGTGCGCAACGCGTGGCGGACGAGGATGCGCCGCTCCGACAAGCCCTTGGCCCTGGCGGTGCGGATGAAATCCTCCTGGTAGGCCTCGACGAGGCTCGCCCGGAGCACGCGGCCGTAAAGCCCGATGTAAAGGATCGCCAGGGTGATCCAGGGCATGATCAGCGCCTTGCACCAGCCCCACGGGTCTTGGGTCAACGGCACATAGCCGAGCGCCGGCACCCAGGAAAACGCCCAGGTGTCGTGATAGCGGCTTTGCGTCACGAGGTTGACCACCTCGCCGACCCAGAACACCGGCATCGAGACCCCGACGAGGCCCAGCACCATCAGGGCCTTGTCGACGACCGTGCCACGCAGCACCGCGGCCGCGATGCCGATGGCGAGCGACACCACCACCCAGAGCACGGCGGCGCCAAACAACAGCGACAACGTCACCGGCACGGCCTGCAGGATGGTCGGGATGATCTTCTGGCCACGGTTGACGAAGGAGGTGAGGTCGCCGGTGATGAACAGGCGCTTCATCATCAAGCCATATTGCACCGGGATCGGCCGATCGAAGCCGAAGTCGTGCCGCACGGCAGCCAGGATCTCGGGCGACGCGTTGCGGCCCGCGATGCGGGCCGAAGGGTCGGCGCCCGGCGTCGCGAAGAAGATCAGGAACACGATGATCGAGATGCCGAACATCACGAACAGCATCTCGCCAAGCCGGCGCAGCAACACGAGCGCCATCAGCCCTTCATCCTGAGCTTGGCCTTGGGGTCGAGCGCGTCCCGGACCCCGTCGCCGAAGACGTTGAGCGCCACCACGGTCAACACCACCGCGATGCCGGGCAGGATGGCCACCAACGGCCGGGTGTAGAGCAGCCCCTGGCCATCCTCGATGATCGTGCCCCAGGAAGCCTGCGGCGACTGCACCCCGATGGACAGGAACGACAGCGCCGATTCGACGATCATGTTGAGCGCCATGGTGAGCGGCGCGAAGACGATCAGCGTCGAGGCGACGTTGGGCAAGATGTCGACCAGCAGGATGCGCGGGCGCGGCACGCCGAGGCCGATCGCGGCCAGCACGAATTCGCTGCGCTTCAATTGCATCACCTGGCCGCGGATCGGCCGCGCCACATAGGGGATGTAGACGAGGCCGATGATCAGGATCGGCAGCAGCAGGCTGTCGGACGCGATGGTGACCGGCCCCAGCACCAGCCCATGGCTGATGGTGACGACCGACAGCGAGATCGCCAGCAAGAACACCGGGAAGGCCCATAGGATGTCGAGCAGCCGCGACAACACGAGGTCGATCCAGCCGCCGAAGAAGCCCGCCACGATGCCGACGACCGCCGCCAGAACAAGGGTGATGGCCATCGAGGCGCCGGCGATCAGCAGCGAGTTCTGGCCGCCGTAAAGCAGCCGGGCCATCACGTCGCGGCCCTGGCCGTCGGCACCGAACAGGTATTGCCCGGTCCAGGTCGGGCCGATCGGCGTGGTGCCGAGGCCGAGGCCCTCGGTTTCGGCCTGCATCACCGGCACGTCGACGCCATCGAGCGTGATCGATCCGCTGAGGTTGGAGGAGAACGGATCGATGCGGGCCACGTGGGCGGCATAAAGCGGCGCCATCAGGCAGGCCGCCACGATGAGCGCCAACATCACCAGGGCCGCCATGGCGGCCCTGTCCTGGCCAAGCTTGCGGAAAGCCGTGGCCCAGGGGCCGCGGCTGACGCGCATCCTCGCCGGCCCCGCCGCGACGGGCGCGGCGGCTTCGGTCACGATGCTCAAGAGATCACTGCACCCAGGCCTGGGACAGGATCATGTGATACGTGTCGTTGAACACGAAGTTGCCGACCCGGTTCGACACCACATCGACGCGCTTGGGCTGGAACAGCGCCGCGGCCGGCGCGGCATCCGTGATGGCCTTGTCGATCTTCGCCCACATGGCATCGGCGGCCTTCGGATCGGTGACGGCCGTCGCCAGCGCCTGCTTCATGTCGCCATCGACCCCCTTGTCGCACCAGCCGGACATGTTGACGGACGAATCCGAACCGGGGTGGAACGAGTCGCAGCCGAACAGCACGTTGAGGAAGTCCGACGGCGCCGGGTAGTCGGCGTACCAGTCCGTCACCGAAATCTGCACGTTGTTGTTGGTGTTCTGGATGTAGGTGAACTGGATGTTGTGCGAGATCGTCTTCAGGCTGGCGTCGTAGCCGAGGTCGCGCAGCACGCCCTGCATGTAGGTGGCGATCGCCTTCGGAATGGCCTTGTCGTCGCCGATCAGCGTCACCTTCTGGCCCTTGGTGCCGGATTCCTCGATCAGTTGCTTGGCCTTCTCCATGTCGGGTGCGGACCACTTGCCGGACCCCGGGTTCTTGGTGAAGGGGCAATAAGCCTCGTAGCCCGCCATGCCGACCGGCAGGTGCTGGCAGAGCGGGTTCGCGAGGTTCGGGCCGCCGAACAAGCCGACAAGCGCCTTGCGGTCGACCGCATAGGCCACCGCCTGCCGCGCCTTGGCGTTGTTGAACGGCGGAAGGTTGACGTTCATCGGCACGTAATAATAGGCCGACAGCGTGTGGACCTTCACCTGCTTGGCATATTTGGTGCCGAGTTCGCCGAGGCGGTCGGTCGGCGGATCGTCATAGGTCCAGTCGGCCTGGCCGTTCAGCACGGCGGTCAGGCCGGCCTGATCGTCGAGGCCGAAATTATACTCGAAGCCGTCGACGAAGCCGTCGGGCTGCGCATCGGCGCTGAACAGCTTGAACGCCGGATTGCGGACGATCTTCATGCCGTGATCGGGATCGTAGCTGGCGATCATGTAGGGGCCGGTGGCGGCCGCCGGCGTGGTGCCGAGGTCCTTCGTGGCCGTGTCGGCCGGCAGGATCGAGGCATGCGGCACCGACAGCTTGTCGAAGAACTCGGCGTCGGGCGCGACAAGGTGGAACGTCACCGTATTGGCCTTGTCGTCGCCGATTACGCCGTCCTTGAGCGAGCAGGTCGCGGCCGCCTTGAGGCAGGCGTCGGCCCCGACGATGCCGTTATAGAAAGAGCCGGCCGTCGGGCTCGACACCTTGAAGATGCGCTCGAAGGACGCCACCACATCGGCCGGCGTCACGACCTTGCCGGTCGAGAACTTCACGCCGTCCCGCAGCTTGAACACATAGGTCTTGCCGCCGTCCTGCGGCTCCGGCATCGCGGCCGCGAGGTCGGGCACGATGGTGTTGCCTTCCTTGCCGTCCGCCTTCTTGAAGGCCAGCAGGCCGTCGTTGGTGACGGCGAACAGCTGCCAGAACTGCTGCTCGTAGTTGATCATCGGATCGATCGTGCCGGCCGAGCCATGCGCGTTCAGCTTCATGGTGCCGCCACGATGGTCCTTCATCAAGGCATCGCGGTCAGCCGCATGGGCGCTTCCGGATAACAGAACTGCCGTCGCGATGGACGACATAAGCGTCGCGAGGCTACGTCTTTGCACGATCATGAACAATCCTTAGGCACATGAGGCGGCTCAGCGCGCTTAACGCACCCTTCGGGCAAGGCCGTCAAGCCGACGCGCCGAGGCCGCCGCTCGCTCGAGCGTGGCAAGCCGCATGCCAGGGTTCCGAAACACGCACACACCGTCGCGGCCTGAGTGCCGATGGCGGTTCAGGGTTGACGAGCGGCGCAAGCGGCTGATATGCGTCGCCCATTCAGGCGCTTCGTGCGCCTTGCTGTTTTTAGCAAAGGGCTGCGGCGCAGCCGACAGCTTTGGGAACCGGATCACAATGGCGAATACCTCCTCGGCCAAGAAGGCCGTGCGCAAGCTCGAACGCCGCACGCGGATCAACCGCATGCGCCGCAGCGCCATGCGTACGCAGCTCCGCAAGGCTGAGGAAGCCATCGCCAAGGGCGACGCTGGCAATGCCCTGACGGTGTTGTCGACCACGGAATCGGTGGTGATGCGCTCGGTGCAGAAGGGCGTCATCCACAAGAACACCGCGTCGCGCACCGTTTCGCGCCTGACCAAGCGGGTCAAGGCGCTGTCGGCCCAGGCTGCGCAGGCCTGACACTTTCCAATTTTATCTGGTGTGACGCCCCCGTTCTGATCGAGCGGGGGCGTTTGCATGTGTGGTGCGGCGCTTTGGCAGGTCCGTGTGTTTCGGAAAGCCTGGGCTGGGCATCGCGGCCGTCCTATGCCGAAAGCTGATTCGGCAGTGCCGCCGACCCGCAACGGGTGCCCATGACCGATCCTACCGCTTCAGACGCGAGCGCCCGTTCGTTTCGAGACGCCGAGCGGATCGCAGCGGAGCTCAAGGGGCTCGGTGGCAACACCGACCCGTTCGTGGCCGCCGTGCGGGCCAGCCGCATGCCGATGATCGTCACGGACCCTCGGCAGGCCGACAATCCGGTGGTGTTCGTCAACGACGCGTTCTGCCGGCTGACCCAGTATACCCGGGACGAGATCCTCGGGCGCAACTGCCGTTTCCTGCAGGGCCCCGACACCGATCCCGACACGGTGATCGCGATCCGGGCGGCGGTCGAGGCGCTGCGCTCGATCGAAATCGACATCCGCAACCACCGCAAGGACGGCACGACGTTCTGGAACCGGCTTCTGCTGGCGCCGGTGTACGACCTTGACGGGAAGCTCGCCTATTTCTTCGCCAGCCAGTTCGACGTGACGATGGAGCGCGAGCGGCTGCAGGGGCTGCAAAGCCATAATGCGGCGCTGACGGCGGAACTCACCGCCAAGCTGCAGGACCAGCGCGAACGGGACATGGAGCTGCGCTTCACGCTCGAAGCGGGGCGCTTCGGCGCCTGGACACTCGACCTCGAAACCGAGGCCTTGGCGACCTCGGCGGTGTTGCGCGAAACGTTTGGCCGCCCGCCCGAGGCCGCCTTCAGCTATGCCGACCTGTGGAGCGCCATCCACCCCGACGACCGCGACCGCGTCAAGCGCGAGATCGACGACAGCCTCGCCACGGGCCACCAGTGCAATGTCAGCTACCGCATCCTGACGCCGGAGAACGAGATCCGCTGGGTGCAGGGCCGCGCCCGCCCGATTTTCACGGCCGACGGCCGGCCGCTGCGCTTGTCCGGTGTCGCGCTCGACATCACGGAGGAAAAGCGCGCCGGGGCGTTGCGTCAGGCGCTCGTCGACCTCGGCAGCCTGTTCCGCAACAGCCAGCATCCGGCGGAGCTGTCTTATGCGGCGGGGCACCTGCTTGGACGCACACTCGGCATCGACAGGGCCGGCTTCGGCCTGCTGCATGACGACCAGCTCACGATCGAGCGGGACTGGACGGCGCCCGGCATCGAAAGCCTGGTCGGAACCATGCCGCTGCCTCGCTTGAGCGATCTCGACGCGGCGTTGCACCGGGGCGAAACCGCGGTGTTGCCCGATGCCGCCGCCGAACCGCAGGCGGCCGCGACCATGCGGGCGCATAACATCGGCGCACTCGTCGCCGTCCCCTTGATCGAGGGGGGCCGGCTCGTGGCGCTGCTTTACGTGCATGCGGTCGCGCCCCGCCCCTGGACGGCCGACGAGGTGCAGTTCATTGAGGAGGTGGCCGAGCGCACGCGGGCCGCCATCGAGCGGCGCCGCGCCGAGCAGGAATTGGCGGCCTTGGCGGCGTCGCTCGAACAACAGGTGGCGCAGCGCACGCGCGAACTGCTGGCGGCCGAAGAAGCTCTGCGCCAATCGCAGAAGATGGAGGCCATCGGCCAGCTCACCGGCGGCGTGGCGCATGATTTCAACAATCTGCTGACGGTGATCCGTTCCTCGGTCGACCTGATGCGGCGGCCCAACCTCGCCGAAGACCGCCGCCGCCGCTACATGGACGCCATCTCGGATACGGTGAACCGCGCCGCCAAGCTGACGGGCCAGTTGCTGGCGTTTGCGCGGCGGCAGGCCCTCAAGCCGCAGACCTTCGACCTGCGCGAGCGGCTGACCGGCATGGCCGACATGATCGATACGGTGACGGGCGCCCGCATCCGGGTGCTGACGGACCTGCCGCAAACACCCTGCTTCGTGCGGGCGGACGTCAGCCAGTTCGAGACCGCCCTGGTCAATATGGCGGTCAACGCTCGGGACGCCATGGACGGCGAAGGGGCCCTGACGCTGCGGCTGGCCCAGGTCGAAGACATCCCGGCGATCCGGGGCCATGCCGGCACGGCAGGGCGGTTCGCGGCCGTGTCGATCACCGACACCGGGGAAGGGATCTCGAACGAAAACCTCGGCCGCATCTTCGAGCCGTTCTTCACCACCAAGGGGGTCGGCAAGGGCACCGGCCTCGGGCTCAGCCAGGTGTTCGGCTTCGCCAAGCAGTCGGGCGGCGACGTCGATGTGCGGAGCCGCGAACGCGAAGGCACCACCTTCACGCTGTTCCTGCCGCAGATCGACGGCCTCGACCAAGAGGCACCGGAGCTCGGCCTCCCCGCCAAGCACGCACTCGGGGGCGGCGGCCGACGGGTGCTGCTGGTGGAGGACAACGTCGAAGTCGGGCGCTTCTCGACCCAGGTGCTGCAGGACCTCGGCTATCAGACCGTGTGGGCCACGACGGCCGTCGATGCGCTGGTGAAGCTCGGCGACGGAAGCGGTTTCGACGTGGTGTTCTCCGACGTCGTGATGCCGGGCCTCAGTGGCATCGAACTGGCCAAGCAGATCCGCGATCGTTTGCCCGGCATGCCGGTCGTGCTGACAAGCGGCTACAGCCACGTGCTGGCCGAAGAAGGCGCACACGGATTCGAATTGCTGCACAAGCCTTATTCGGCCGAACAAGTGTCGCGCGTGTTGCGACGCGCCATCACGCCGTCACGATCCTCGCCCGCCTCCTGACGGGCGGACGGGGGTCGGCTGCCCGATCGGGCCAAGTGGTTTCCACTTGGCCCCGTCAGCCTTAGCGGCAGATGCGGCGGGTGCGGTAGTCGACGATCTGACCATCCTCATCATAGATGGGCTTACGCACCACGCGGCACTCCGGCTCGTCCTCGACCTCATAGGCGCCCGGCGGCGGGGGGGGCGGAGGCGGCGGCGCGTAGCCGGGCTGCTGGTAGCCAGGCTGCTGGCCGCTCAACAATGCACCGCCAACGATGCCGCCCAGCACGCCGGCCCCGATCGCGGCGCCGACACCCGAATTGTGATGGTGCCTGCGCTGTTCCTGCGGCTGCCCCGGGCCGGCGCCCGGCCCAGGCCCGCCC